>CAZYUW010000127.1:0-2538 GCA_964650685.1 uncultured Nitratifractor sp. | reverse complement strand
TCTGGTGGGTGGCAAAAATGCCTCTCTGGGCGAAATGTACCGCGCTTTGCGGCCTGAGGGTGTGCTCGTGCCAAACGGTTTTGCCGTAACCGTAGATGCTTATACACAGATATTGGAGAGAAATGGTGCGTGGGACAAGCTGAAGAGAGAGCTCGAAGGGATCGATTACGACAGTGTGGAGTCTTTGCAAATACATGGCAAAGAGTGTCGCAGAATCGTCAGAGAGTGTTCTGTGCCCGATCCCGTGAGAGAAGAGATCGTATCCGCATTCGAAGAGTTGAAAAAAGAGTATGGGGACGATCTGTCTCTTGCCGTAAGATCCTCCGCTACAGCTGAAGATTCTCCTGAGGCATCGTTCGCCGGCCAGAACGAGAGCTATCTCAATATCCGAGGTGAAAAAGAGTTGATCGACGCATATATGGAGTGTCTGGCTTCCAATTTTACGGATAGATCACTGCACTACAAATACGACAATGGCTTCGATCCTCTCAAAGTATATCTGTCCGTAACGGTGATGAAAATGGTCCGTTCGGATATCTCCTCCAGCGGAGTGATGTTCACTATCGATACGGAGAGCGGTTTCAGGGATGTGGTCTTTATAAATGGAGCGTACGGACTGGGAGAAAATATAGTGCAGGGGAGCATCGATCCGGATATCTTCTATGTCCACAAGCCGACATTCAAAAAGGGTTTCAGAAGCATATTGAAGCGCAGATTGGGAGCCAAGCACCTGAAAATGGTTTTTGCCGATATGGCCGAAAACGGTGTCTTTGGGGGGCGTACCGAGAATCTCCCGACGACCGAGTCGGAGAGGGCTCGATACTGTATAGATGACGAAGATGTAATGGTGTTGGCCGATTATGCCATCAAAATAGAGCGTCACTATACACGAAAAGCCGGCAGAGATATGCCGATGGATATCGAATGGGCCAGGGATGGTACGGATAATAAAATATACATAGTGCAGGCGCGTCCCGAAACGGTGGAGTCCCGCAAAGACAGTATGGTGCTCGAGCAGTACAGGATAATTCGCTGCGGAGATCCGCTGCTTACAGGCCATGCCGTAGGAGGTAAGATTGGCAGTGGAAGAGTCAGGCGCATCAGGAGCAGAAAGGATTTGAGCGCGTTCAGGCCATCCGAGGTCCTTGTGGCCGAGACGACTTCACCTGATTGGGAGCCGGTGATGAAGTCCGCCGCTGCGGTTATCACCGCCAGAGGCGGCAGGACATGTCATGCCGCGATAGTATCCAGAGAACTTGGAATTCCAGCCATAGTGGGAGCCGAGGGGGTAATGGAAAAACTGGTCGACGGTATGGAGGTGACGGTAAGCTGTGCGGAGGGAGAGACCGGTTTTGTCTATAGCGGTAGATGTGATTTCGAGACGATAAGGACCGATCTCTCGAAACTGCCGCGTCCACGGACGGAGATCATGATGAATCTGGGCAATCCCAATCTCCCTTTTTCTTTGGCCGATATGCCGGTAGCCGGAATAGGGTTGGCCAGAATGGAGTTCATAGTCAACGAATATATAGAGGCCCACCCTATGGCACTCGTACATCCCGAAAGGACCGACGAAGCAACCAGGAGATCACTGGAGCGCCTGAGTTCCGCCTATGCCGATATGAGAGAGTTTTTCGTAACGACGCTCTCCGAAGGGGTGGCGACTCTGGCCTCTTGCGTCTATCCCAGGCCATGCGTGGTCAGGATGAGCGATTTCAAATCCAACGAGTATGCGACCCTGCTTGGAGGGAAGTTTTTCGAGCCCGCAGAAGAGAATCCGATGATTGGCTTCAGGGGTGCTGCCAGATACTCGCATCCAGCCTACGAAGAGGCTTTCGCGATGGAGTGCGAAGCCATGAAAAGAGTTCGCGAAACGATGGGTTTTGACAATGTGATATTGATGATTCCTTTCTGCAGGCGAGTGGAAGAGGCCGCGCGGGTTGTCGAAACCATGCGCAAATATGGATTGGAAAGAGGTGTGAATGGCCTGAAGATCTATATGATGTGCGAGATACCCAACAATGTGATATTGATAGATCACTTCAGCGACTATTTCGATGGTTTCAGCATAGGTTCCAACGATTTGACACAGTTGACGCTGGGGGTAGATCGGGACAGCGAAATGGTGGCTTTCGACTATGACGAGCGGGACGAAGGGGTCAAGAAAATGATAGCGATGGCGGTCGAGGGGGCCAAAAGAAACGGCCGTCACAGTGGTATATGCGGTCAGGCTCCTTCCGACTATCCGGAGATGGCGGAGTTTCTGGTAACTCTGGGGGTAGATTCGATGAGTCTCAATCCCGATTCCGTTTTGCGGACGCTGCGCCATGTGGCGGAAACCGAGAGGCGACTTGGTATAGAGGAGGGCGATTAGGTGGGCATCAGCATCACCTGACCCCTTTTGCCCTTGCAGCCTACGAAGAGGCTTTCGCGATGGAGTGCGAAGCCATGAAAAGAGTTCGCGAAACGATGGGTTTTGACAATGTGATATTGATGATTCCTTTCTGCAGGCGAGTGGAAGAGGCCGCGCGGGTTGTC
>CAZYUW010000126.1:0-3067 GCA_964650685.1 uncultured Nitratifractor sp. | reverse complement strand
GGGATCCGGGTGCTTTCTGCATACTCTGAATATTCCATTATCGTCTCTACACTTCACATGTATCATTACTGCAGAAACGACTCTCTATCCCGTCACTGTCGCTGAAGGAGCTCCAGTCGATCTCAGGCATTTCGGCTAGGCGTCTTTCATATTCCTCTCTGGTGATCCCTTCATACGGCATCTGCTCATAGGCTCCGACCTCTGTGTGCGGCAGCATAGATACCGATTTGATGATCGGGGCGAATTGGGCCAACATGTGCTCTATCTGGCTCCCTTCTGTTTTGGGATCGAAATATATTGTGCAGCTGACCATGTTGTCGCTCCATTCGCGTTGCAGCATTGCCAGTAATGCGAACTGCTCCCAGGCGGATACGGCTGTGGCTTTTCTGGTTTTGCCCTGGTTTATGGGAAATTCAAAAACTGTCGTACCGGCACTGTAACGGTCGGGCTCATGGGGGATACCGGCCTTTTTCAATACATCGCATATCCGCGAAGCGTTTCCGACCCTCATACGGCGAATCGCATACTGAAAAGTGGGAAAGTGCATACCCGAGCTGACACCCACAAGCTGGCTGATGGTTCCGGACGGCTTGACGGTGGTGACGCGTACCGAAGGAGGCACTCCGGCCTCTGCGGCCAGATCCCTGTTGATCTGGCGTACCAGCTTGTAGCCTTTGCGCAATCTCCGTGTAAGCTCCGTGGCACCAAGCTCATCCAGCATATCCGCCACGCCCGAGAGACTTACGCCTATTCTCCTGTTTCGCACGACAATGGCATTTGTTTCAGGACGGTGCGTAGGCAGCAGGGCTACAGTAGAGGCATAAAATGTGGCAAATTCAAGCGCTTCGTAAAAAGCCTCTTCTGTTTCGCAGCGTGCAGAAAATACTTCGGCAAGATTGCACAACTCAAAACTCTCAAGCGGGATTTCGGAGCATGGGTTGGCCAGCCATGCCCGGTCTTCCGAGCGCTCACCATAGCGGGCGTATTTTTGGACATTTATCAGATTCATGATCCCCGGTTCACCGTTGTCCCGGATACGCTTGGCTATCAGGGGAAGCTTTTCGAAATCCTCTGTCTTCTCCAGAATGACTGTATTGTTGGACATCCATCCTATATCGGCCCTTTCGGGATACTTTTCATAATCTTTGAGATCCAGAAATGTTCCATCCTCTACGGAGCCGAGAGAGATTTCCGCGCTACGGCGCACATTCCCTGCGACGACACATGCGCCTATGGCGTTCATGATATCCACAACGCACCGCGTTCTGTCGATATCCCCTTCGCAGTACCTGTCGAGATAGTTCTCTATGCGGCCATGCAGTTCTATCAGGGGTTCCGGCCCTGACGCGGTTCCGCCAAATCCCCGTATGGGACTCCCGACCGGTCTGATTTTGCTGTAGTCAAATGCGAACCATGCTCCCTGTTTCGTATAGCTCTCGATCAGCAGCCTGACAGAGGCCACCCATCCTTCTCGGCTGTCCGGTATCGTATACGGCACAGGTCTTGATTTGTCCGGCATAGAAACATTCTCTCCTCTCCATGCGGTGTTGAAACCGACTCCGACCCCGCACATGAGCATATCCATCGCCCAATCGGCAGCAAGAGATATATCGCTCGTATCGACAGCCCCACAGTTGTTCAGAGCCGCTCCCCCTCGCTCATATACATACTCTGTCCCCATTGCCCACAGTCCGCGTCCCGGCGGCAGCCATCTCATATCGAACATAGAGTCGGCCAAGCGCCTGGCGTACTCCTGCCATCTACTTTCGTCCCACGCCAGGCGGTTGAGGAGATAGTGGCTTTTGCGCACAGACATGATACCATTTATCACCCGTACACCGTATCGGGCCAGTGCTCCTGTGTGCCATCTTCTTTGATGCGGCTATATGTACGGTAGTAGGTGGCTTCTCCAAATCCGCCGAATCCAAAATTTGCTTTTCTGTTTCGAAGATTTTCGCAAAACTGTTTTTTCAGTCTGAAACGTTCTTTTACAATATAATCTTTGCGACTCATTTTTTATCCTTCCGGGTTGATATAGAGGTATTTTGATTATATTACTACAGTGCGGCAAAAGTCTTGTTTTTTGTCAAAAAAGAGATATTTCGCATAGGAGCGAGCCTGCAACGAGTAGGAAAAATATAGCTATAGAGCTTCTCATTCTTCTTGCTCCGCTTTGATAATCGGTTTTAAGTATAGCATAGAGGCGGTGTAATATAACGGGACTCGAGTCCCTGCTCCTAGTAGATGGACTTCTGCTTTTCAAGTCGATAGTCAGCCTATATGGACTTCGATCTTGAATCCGCGACTGAAAGTAGCAACGCCGGAACGTCGATGTAAATTCGAACTCTTACAGGGGCGGCGACTTCAGTCGCCGATAAAATCTTGCATAGAGTAGAGCTTAACTTTAGCCATTGCAGAATGAAGTGCGAAAGCCAAAGGAATCGGAGGCTTCAGCCCCGCACAAACGGCATTATCGGCAAGTATCACAATGAAACGGGACTAAAATCCCTGCTCCTAGTAGATGGACTTCTACTTTCAAAGCGATAGTCAGCCTATATGGACTTCGATCTTGAATCCGCGACTGAAGTCGCGGCCCCAAAACGACGATGTAAATTCGAACTCTTACAGGGGCGGCGACTTCAGTCGCCGATAAGGTGATCCTTGGCAATGAATCCTGCACTTGGGTGAAATGAAGTGAATTTGTGAAAGATAGATATATAAAGTATTTAGATCGATAATGATATTGATTGATTGAATAGGAGAATGAGTAAAGATCTATCTCAAGGTGGCGCTGACCTACTTTCCCACCCCCGTAGGGGGCAGTATCATCGGCGCTGAGAGGCTTAACTTCCGGGTTCGGTATGGGGCCGGGTGTGACCCTCTCGCTGGCAACACCACCGAGAGAGGCGAGTACACCAAGATGTAATCGACTCTCCCGGTCGAGACAGGGAATATTGTCAAGAGTCAAAGCTCGTGCACTTGATAAGGCAGTGTCACAAGAAGTGAGATATCGAACGCTCTATTAGTACTGGTCAGCTAAACGCCTTTCAGCGCTTACACATCCAGC
>CAZYUW010000125.1:0-2595 GCA_964650685.1 uncultured Nitratifractor sp. | reverse complement strand
TGATAAACAAGGTTATTTTTCTCTCCACGATGTATAGCTACACACTTGTTTTTGGCGAACTGGTAAGGGCCGGTATCCCTATCTCAGAAGCTCTCGAAACGGCGGTAGGAATGGTTGGCAACTCATACATGAAAGAGAAACTCGATACAGTCACGGCAAATATCGGACGGGGTATGAATCTGACCGAGGCGTTCGAACAGACGGGACTTTTCGAAAACATGTTGCTTCAGATGATAAAAGCCGGTGAGGCGAGCGGTCAGCTCGACAAGATGCTGGGTAAAGTGACGGAGTACTACGATATGCGTTTCCAGGACATTATAGACAATCTATCCGCCTATATAGAGCCAATTATGATGTTTTTCATAGCTGGTCTGGTACTTTTGATGGCACTGGGTATATTCCTGCCGATGTGGGATCTTGGAAGAGCGGTCAAAAACGGCTGAATCTCCGCGAAAACGCGTAGACGGTTTCGCGGGAAGCGAAAGGTATCAGAGCATATGCCTCCTCAGAGCCCGCTGCAGATCTTCGGGCGTGTCAATGCCAAAACTCTCCGTCTCCACCTCCACCATCGCGATGCGGTAACCGTGGGAGAGTATTCTTAACTGCTCCAGTTTTTCTATATGCTCCAGTTCACATGGTTCGAGACTGCAGTACATCTCAAGTGAACGGGCGGTAAAGCCATATATGCCGAGATGGCCTTTGTATGTATTGAAGTGATGGTCTCTGGGATAGGGTATCTTGGCCCTCGAAAAGAGCAGAGCCATCCCGTCATCGTCCGTAACGACTTTAACGATATTTGGATCGTCTGCCTCAGGTCCCTCTATGAGCTTGAAAGCACTGCATGCCAGTACGCTTTCGTCATCGCTGTTTTCGACGATCAGTCTCCTGACTCTCTCTACCACCTCCTCTTCGAGGAAAGGCTCGTCTGCCTGGACATTGATGATTATTTCATCCTCTTTCGCGCCAAGTATCACCGAGGCTTCGTGTATTCTTTCGGTTCCTGAAGCGTGTGAAGGCGAAGTCAAAACAGCTTCGATATCGTATTTTTTGGCGATATCGACTATCTCCCTGGAGTCTGTGGCAATGATCACATCGTCTATAGCCGATACCGCCTGTGCTGTCCGTATCACCATGGGGGTACCCATGATATCTGCCATTACTTTGTTGGGAAAGCGGGTGGATCCGATTCTGGCTGGGATGATTATCATACTCTTTCCTTGTTTCTGTGATTGATCAATTATATTGATAGCTCCCTTTGAAAATGTTGGATTTTGTCGAGCTTTCTTATCTAAACATCCGCAAGCACTTGATATAATTGGCGGATTTCAATTGCAAGGATAGTATGATGAGAGCATTGCTCAGCGTAAGCGACAAAGAGGGTATAGTTGAATTCGCCAAAGGATTGGAGAGACTGGGATGGGAGATAGTCTCTACGGGCGGCACCTTCAGAAAATTGACAGAAGCCGGAGTCAGCGTGATGGAAATCGACGAAATCACGAAGTTTCCCGAGTGTTTCGAAGGAAGAGTCAAGACGCTCAATCCATATGTACATGGAGCTATACTACACAAACGGCAGGACGAGGCACATATGGCGCAGGCCAGAGAGCTGGGCATAGAGGCGATAGATCTCGTATGCGTAAACCTCTATCCTTTCAAAGCTACGATAGAGCGCACCGACGATTTCGAAGAGATCATCGAGAATATCGATATAGGTGGTCCAACTATGGTGAGAAGCGCGGCGAAAAACTTTGTCGATGTTCTCATAGTGACCGACAGTGGCGATTATGATACAGTCCTCGATGTCCTGGAAAAAGGCGAAGATACGATGGAGTTCAGGCGCGATCTGATGATCAAAGCTTTCGAACATACCGCGGCATACGACACGATGATCGCAAACTACATGAACGGTCGCTTCAATAATGGATTCGGCGATTATCGCTTCATAGCCGGTAGAAAAGTTTTTCAGACAAGATATGGCGAAAACCCCCATCAGAAGGGAGCATTGTATGAATTCGACAACCATTTCTCGGAGCACTTCAAACAGATCAAGGGGGAGGCCAGTTTCAACAACATCAACGATATCAACGGCGCCCTGAAGATAGCCTCCAGCTTTGGTGATGAAAATGCCGTGTGTATAGTCAAACATGGCAACCCTTGTGGGTTCGCCATCAAAAAGAGTCTTCTGCAGAGCTATACCGAAGCCCTCAAGTGCGATCCGGTTTCCGCATTTGGCGGCGTTGTGGCTGTAAACGGAATAGTCGATGCCGAACTTGCCGAAAAGATGAACGAGATCTTTCTCGAGGTGATTATGGCGGCCGATTTCACATCCGAAGCGTTGGAGATATTCGGAAAGAAAAAGCGACTTAAACTTTTCGCGCAGGGAAGCGAAAGACTGCTCATGAGTGGTGACGGGTACGATTTCAAGCATGTGGATGGAGGATTTGTCTTTCAGAATTCAGACCGAGTCGACGACGCGGAGGTGCGTACCGCGGAAAGAAAATCCGTCAAAGAGGCGAGTTCGCAAGAGATGAAAGATCTCGAAATCGCGTGGAAAGTGGCGGCGCTGACTAAATCCAACTGTGTCGTATATGTCAA
>CAZYUW010000124.1:0-10050 GCA_964650685.1 uncultured Nitratifractor sp. | reverse complement strand
TGCAACCGTTCAGGATAGTCAATTGATCATCTATTTTACAGACAGCGAAACCAGAAGAGCCTCCTATGTAAGCTCACAGGTACTCATTAACAACCCGAATATACAAAATAAGAAATTGGCGGCAAGAATCGCGAATATCATCCTGAGAAACTACAAGGAAGCGAAACATAGAGACACTATACAGATCTCTTTGATTTACGGTTACGACATAGGAATCTCCTCGAAATGGAACAGTTATCGCTATTCGTTTTCTCCCAAATACTGGATGACAAAAAAATAAAAACCTGAAAACATCGTGTTTAAAAATCGACAATAAGCCTATAACGTCTGTCCAAATCAAGAGGAGGGCGAGGGACGCATCTACTGCTGCAGCGCCTTCTCTACAAGCTCGTTGACCACTCTGGGGTTGGCTTTGCCTCCGGTGGCTTTGAGCACCTGTCCTACGAAAAATCCCAGCAGCCGGCTGTTGCCCTCTTTGTATCTGGTGACATTTTCGGGATTGGCGGCGATGATCTCTTCGATGACGGGTACGATCTGCGCGGGGTCGCTGATCTGCTCCAGTCCGCCGGCTCTGACGATGCTCGCCGGATCCTCACCGCTTCGGGCCATCTCCTCGAAGACCTGTTTGGCTATTTTGGTCGAGATGGTCTCATCCTCGATCATTACGGCAAGCTTCGCGATATCGTCGGCGCCAAATTTCAGCCCGTCACCGCCTGAGCGCTTCAGCTCTCTGGCCACATCGTTGGCTATGAGGTTGGCTACGGTTTGCGGCTTCCCGCAGGCTTGCAGCGCCTCGGTGTACCATCGGGAGAGTGTTTCATCACGGGCCAGCGTGTTGGCCACTTCACGGCTGAGGCCCTCTCCGATATAACGGTCGAAAAGCTTCTGCTCATCCGGGTTCATCGGCGGCACTTCACCCTCTGTTTGCTCTCTGCCGGAGGGTGTTTCCGGCGTGGGTTTGGGTGCAGCTTTTTCGCTCCGGGCAGGCTTTTTGCGCTTTTTGGCCCAGGAGTCTTTGAGCTCGACTATCCTGTTGAAGACCGGCGCTTCGTCTGTATAGTCCACCGGATCGGCATAGAAGTACCCCTCGCGCTCAAACTGGAATCGCTCGTCGGGCTTTTCCCTGATCGCGGCCGGTTCGATCAGCGCTCCTTTGACTATACGCAGAGAGTCGGGATTGAGATCGTCCATCCCTTCGGGGGTTTCGGTCTTGAAGAGTCGGTCGTAAAGCCTCACCTCTATGGGTATTGCCTCGTGGGCGTCCACCCACTGGATGGCGCTTTTGACCTTGATGCCGCTGCTGTCCGAGCCGCTTTTGGAGTCGGGATGATAGATGGCCCTGATCTCGGTAATCCCACCGCTCTCGTCTCTGATCACCTCTTTGCAGGTGATGATGTAGGCGTGCCTGAGCCTGACAGGCTGATCAGGCGTGAGTCTGTAGTAGCCTTTGGGGGGATTTTCGGAAAAGTCGCCGCGATCTATGAAGATCTCCGCGGAAAACGGAACTTTTCTCGATCCCTCTCTGGGGACATCGTGCGGATAGTAGGAGGCTTCTATCTCTTCTGAACCTTCGTAGTTGACTATGGTGACCTTGAGCGGATCGAGTACGCACATCACTCTTGGAACTTTGTGGTTGAGATCGTCTCTGATGCAAAACTCCAGCTGTGATACATCCACTGTCGAGTTCGATTTGGATATGCCTATCTGATCGCAGAATGTCAATATCGACTCTGGAGTGTATCCTCGGCGCTTGTATCCGGCTATGGTGGGCATGCGGGGGTCATCCCAGCCGTCCACCGCGCCGTTTTCGACCAGCTCCAGCAGTCTGCGTTTGCTCATGACGGTATAGTTCATGTTGAGTCTGGCGAACTCATACTGATAGGGTCTGGGCGGATCGAGGTCGAGAGTGTCGAGTATCCAGTCGTAGAGTTCGCGGTTGTTTTCGAACTCCAGCGTACAGAACGAATGGGTTATCCCCTCTATGTAGTCCGAGAGGCAGTGGGCGAAATCGTACATGGGGTATATCGCCCACTCGTCTCCCGTCCTGAAGTGTCTCTCGTGTCTGATGCGATAGAGCAATGGATCGCGCATCTTCATGTTTGGAGCCGCCATGTCAATGCGGGCTCTGAGCACATGCTCCCCCTCCGCGAATTCACCGTTTTTCATTCTCTCGAAAAGATCGAGGTTCTCCTCTATGCTCCGATCGGCGTATTCGCTTCTGCGGCCGGGCTCGGTGAGGGTTCCTCGATAGAGTCGTATCTGCTCTTCGTTCAGGCTGTCCACATAGGCTTTGCCCATTTTGATCAACTCGACAGCATACCCGTAGAGTCTGGGAAAATAGTCCGAAGTGTGATATATCCTCTCTCCCCACTCGAATCCCAGCCACCGTACGGCATCTTCGAGGGCTTCCACATATACAGGGTCTTCGGTGGTTGGATTGGTATCGTCCATCCTGAGATTGCACACTCCTTCGAAGTCTCTCGCTATGCCGAAGTTGATCGATATGGCTTTGGCGTGTCCGATATGTGGAAAACCGTTGGGCTCGGGCGGAAAACGCGTATGCACCCTGTCGTATCTGCCCGTTTCCAGATCTTCTCTGACTATTTTTCGTAAAAAATCCTCTTTTTTGCTCATCTTCGCTGCACCTCTTGTTGAAAGTAGCTATTGTATCGAATTCACACTTACGGCACACGGAGTGATCTTCTCATCGATCTTCATGTAGATATGGCATAATATGGAATTTTTTCTTTACCTTGTGATATAATCAAACCACTGGAATGTTTGCGGTTTCGTAACGGTTTTGATATCCGGTGACAAAAGCCGAAAGACCGCAATCGCGACTCTAAAAAGCCAATGGTGTCGCGTCCTTGTAGATACTTAACCTAAATGTGCTAAGATAGTGTGATCGAAGCCAAGGAGTGAATATGAGCTACAGTAGATTGTTCGGCTTTGTTTTTCTGGTGTACGCGCTGGGCTGGAGCCTGGCAAATAGTTTGTGATGGCGGATGATGAGATGAGTGGCAGCGTCAAGCGTGTGGAGCGCACAGACAGAAGCAAGATGAGAAGCGGAGCCAAAAAACCATATCTGCTCTATTTTTTTCTATCCATAATGTTCGTATGGGCAGTCGTATCCCTTGTAAAGGGAGAGTATATGGCGTTTTTGTTCAAGATAGGAGCGTTCGTGATGATGAGCGGCGTTTCGGCCATGATGTCCAAAGGGCTGGAGATGGAAGAGGAGTATAAAAGAGCTGTACTGGCCAGAGCGCCCCGTGTTCCATACAAAAGTGTTTCGGCAATAGTGCTCTCTCTCGTGATATTCTATATCGGTTCACTGATCTCCCATAGCGGTTTTTGGAGCACACTTTTCGTGTCCATACTGGGTGGAGTCGGAGCGATACTCTATTACGGGCGCGATCCCGCAGGCGACAAACTTCCCGTCACAGGTGATGTGGATCCAGATATTTTGTTGCGCAGTCTGAACGAGGCTCGCGATACGCTCGAAAGGATCAAGGACGACAACTCCCGCATACACGACAGGGTACTGCACGAGAGAGTGGAGAAGTCCGTGCGTAAAGCGGAGGAGATTCTGGATGCCATAGCTTCGGATCCCAGAGATATGAGATCGGCCAGAAAGTTTCTTGTCGTTTTTATAGATGGAGTGGCCGGCGTCACCTCCAAATATGTGGCCATGGATGAAAAAGAGATAGACAACGATACGAAAAAGAGGCTTTACGATCTACTGGACGATGTAAGTGTGAGATTTCAAAAAGAGCTCGAGAGACTGAAATCGAACGAAAAGTTCGATCTGGATGTACGAATAGATGTGCTGAAAGAGCAGATCAAAGAGTGAAACCAAATAAAAAGGAGGCGAAACGGATCATGGAAGAGAGCAGACAGCAAGAGCAGCCGGGCAGCGGCATATCTACGGCGGTCAAAGCCAAAATAGAAGCGGCGATAGAGGAAAAAAGTGAAAATCTGCCGGCCCCTTTGCCGGAAGAGGAGTCCGATATCCAGAAAGCTATGGATGAACTGGATCCGTCCGATACAGGTTCGGTTATTCGTTTCGGTTCGGCGGCACAGGAGAAACTCGACGAGATATCCAACAGGATGATAGAGGGGGTTCAAAGCAAAGATACCGGAGCGGCCGGCGAAGCCCTCAATAAAATGGTTGCGGCTATCAGAGGATTCGATATCGATTCTCTGAATCCCAACAAAAAGTTGAGCTGGTGGGACAAACTGCTGGGTCGCGCCCAACCTCTGGCTGTATTTATACAGAAGTACGAAGATGTGAGAAATCAGCTCGATGTCATAGCCAACGATCTGGAGAGACATAAATCATCTCTGATGACCGATGTGGTCTCTCTCGATAAGCTGTATGAGGCCAATCTGGACTATTTCAGGAAGCTGGAGCTCTATATAGAGGCCGGAGAGAGAAAGCTCAAAGAGCTGGAGGAGAAGGTTATACCAGAGTATGAGAAAAAAGCGTCGGATAGTGAAATGCTGGCTGTGCAGAATCTCAAGGAGATCAGGGCGTTCAGGGATGATCTCGAAAGAAGAGTGCACGATCTGCGTCTTTCCAGACAGGTGGCTATGCAGGCTCTACCAAGTATCAGGCTTATCCAGGAGAACGACAAGTCGCTTATAAACAAGATCAGTTCTACTTTGGTAAATACGGTTCCGCTCTGGAGAAACCAGTTGGCACAGACGGTTACGATATTTCGCAGTCATGATGCCGCCAAAGCGATAAAAGAGGCGGGTGATCTGACCAACGAGCTGCTCGAAAAGAACGCGGAAGGTCTGAGGGAGGCGAACGCCGAAGTCAGAAAACAGATGGAGCGAGGCATTTTCGATATAGAGAGCATTAAAAAAGCCAACATCACGCTCATAGAGACACTGAACGATTCACTTAGAATCGCCGAAGAGGGCAAGAGAGCGAGGGCGCAGGCAGTAGAGGAGCTGAAAAAGACAGAATCGGCTCTCAAAGAGGCGCTTTTGGCTGTAAAAGCCAAACAGGAGTCTATGGGAACCAAAAAGCTCCAAAAACCTGAAAACGAATCACAGGAGTAGAAGATGGGATTGTTTGAATGGATCGGCGGACAGTTTATAGATGTTATAGAGTGGACAGACGACTCCAACGACACGATGGTATGGCGTTTTCCAAGGCAGGGCAACGAGATCAAATATGGCGCCAAACTTATCG
This sequence comes from uncultured Nitratifractor sp., assembly GCA_964650685.1. GTDB lineage: Bacteria > Campylobacterota > Campylobacteria > Campylobacterales > Sulfurovaceae > Nitratifractor. The sequence goes on along the minus strand of CAZYUW010000124.1, from coordinate 4,850 downwards.
TTAGAGAGTCTCAGATAGCCGTTTTCGTAAATGAAGGTGAGATAGCCGATATCATGGGGCCGGGCACCTATGAGCTCGAGACGAGAAACCTTCCGATACTGACTTCACTCAAGCACTGGGATCATGGATTTAGTTCTCCGTTCAAAGCGGAAGTCTATTTCTTGAACACCAGACGCTTCACCGATCTCAAGTGGGGGACCAAAAATCCGATAATGCTGAGGGATCCGGAGTTTTCTATGGTGCGACTTCGAGCTTTCGGTACATACGAAATCAAGATTATCGATCCTGAAGCCTTTCTCAAAGAGGTGGTAGGAACCGACGGCCACTTCACGATAGATGAGATAGAGAATCAGTTGAGCAACCTCATAGTTTCCAAACTGGCGGTAGTGCTGGGGCAGGATGACACTCCCGCTCTGGATCTGGCTGCCAATTATGAGCGCTTCGGTGAGTTTGTAACCGAAGGCATAGCGCCATATTTTAAAGAGTATGGTCTGGAACTGACCAAAATACTTGTAGAAAATATCTCTTTGCCACCGGAAGTGGAAAAAGCTCTCGACACCAGAAGCAGCAGAGCTATTTCGGGCAATCTCGACGAGCATCTTAAGTATCAGGCCGCTCAGTCTCTGGGCAAAGGCGGCACAATGGGCGATATGGCCGGCATGGGTATGGGGTTGGCCATGGGGCAGCAGATGGCCCAGCAGATGGCAGCCGGAATGCAATCCGGCAGCGGGTCGTCCGCTACACCTCCGCCACCACCACCGACGGAAAGTAAGTATTTCATATCTGTCAATGGCAAATCGGAAGGTCCTTACGCTATGGGTGAACTGAAGCGTTTTGTGGCCGAGGGAAAGCTTACGAGAGATACATATGTCTGGAGTGAGGGTTACGATGGTTGGAAGAGGGCATCGGAGGCGCTGTCGGAGCTTTTCGGTGCCACGCCTCCACCTCCACCGCCACCGCCGGCTTGATCGACGGAGCGGTAAAGGTTCATGAAATACGAAAGCAGGAGATATCTGTGTCCAGGTTGCGGCTCGGCGATGTGTTTTTCTGTAAAGAGTGGTGAGTTATCGTGTCCATACTGCAAAAGAACTCTCGTCATAGATAGTGAACCGGTATGGGGAAAAAAGGATTTGCATGCGGAGATCTCTTCACGAGATACCTCTCCGGTAAGTGTCGACAGAGAGACCGACTGTCCCAAATGCGGAGCCTCTTTTTCGTTCGAGAGCTTTCGATTCAGCAGTAGGTGTCCGTATTGCGAAACCCCCGCTATTGTGGACTGCGCCAATCCGTTGACGCCCGATTCGGTGCTCCCTTTTCGTATAGATAGAAAGGAGGCGCACGAGAATTTCGCCAAATGGATCGGTTCTCTCTGGTTCGCTCCCAGTGAGCTGAAACATGTGGTAGATACACAAAAGGAGCTCACCGGCTTTTACCTCCCGCACTGGTTTTTCGATACCGATACATTTTCAGATTACAGCGGAGAAAGAGGCGACGCGTACTATGTGACCGTAGAGCGCAGCAGGATCATCAATGGCAGAGAGACTATCGTGCAGGAGCAGGAACGCCGGATCAGGTGGACTCCCGTCTCCGGCAGTGTAAGTAGAAACTTTCGGGATATAATAATAGTTGCCGATACTTTATTGCCGGTATATCTGTTGAAATCGATAGGGAGTTGGAATCCTCAGGAGATGAAGTCGTTCAAAGAGGAGTATCTGAGCTGTTTCGAGTCTCAGGAGTATACGATAGCTCCCGCTGACGGTTACGCTGAAGCCGAATCGATCATGAGAAGCGTTATACGAAGAGATGTGCGCAGAGATATAGGAGGTGACGAACAGCGTATATACGATATACGGAGCAGTTTCTTCAACCAATCGTACAGCTATACTCTTCTGCCGGTGTGGAGTACGCATTTCAAATACAAAGGCAAGATATACCACTATGTGATCAATGGTCAGAACGGGATGGTGGCTGGAAACAGGCCATACAGTTATGTCAAGATTTTTCTGCTTGTTATCGCGATTTTGCTGTTGTTGTCAGCGATATATTACTGGCAGGATATCGCTGCTGTTTTTGGAGCGCCCGCTCAACCTGCCGCCGGCACCGTCGTCGATACGGACATCTTTATCGGTCGATAGGTGTTGTTGCGGAGCGTTTTACGGTAACGAACAGTTAACCTTAGTAGGTTAGAATTCATCAAATTTATTTCTAAAGGACACAAATGATCAAAACTTCCATAAAAGCACTTCTGATAGCGGGAGTATTGCTTGGCGGCGCAACTCTAAGCGCTGGTGAAGACGCGAAAAAGAGCGAAGAGAAAAAAGAGGTAAAAATTGATCCGGCTGCCGAAAAGGCCGCGTTGACTCTGTTTGAGACACTCAAGATGCAGGATGTACTCAAAAAGAGTCTGCAAAACGGTCTGGAAGTACAGCTGAAGCGTCAGCCTGCAATGGTACCATACAAGGATATCTACGAGAAATTTTTCAGCAAGTATGCCGACTGGAATACCATCAAGAAAGAACTTGCCAAACTATATGCCACTACTTTTACGGCAGATGAGTTGAAGAAAATGAACGATTTTTACTCTACAGAGTATGGCAAAAAGTCCATGGTGCTTGTTCCCAGATCGTTTACGGTAGCTTTGAATATAGCCAAAAAACTCATAGCGGAGCACTCCGAAGAGTTGAAAAAAGAGGTTGAAAAAAGAGCCGAAAAGATCGATTCGGCAGTGAAAAAAGAGAAGAGCAAGTAAAAGAGCGATCACGACTCTCCGTCAAGTGTACGGGGAGTCGCATAGCACACCAGCTCCCCTCCATTTCTCGCGAAATCTTTCCAGTGTGTGTAGTTTGACACTATACCGGCTATTGCTGCCGTAGGCATCCAGTCCAGATCGTTTTCACCGCTGAGAATAACCGCCGCTCGACTGATGTCTGGGTTGTGGCCCACGAGCAGTACGCTTTCGATGCTATCGTCTATATCGGCAATGACGCTGAGTATATCGTTTGGCGAAGCGCCATACAGAGTGTTTATGATGACAACAGAAGACACTTTTTCTCCCAGTGCTTTTGAAACTATCCGTGTTGTCTCTACAGCTCGTCTGGCGTCGGAGCTTATCAGCAGGTCGAAATGTATATCTCTTTTTGCGAGATACTCTCCTATCTTTTTGGCAGCTTTGCGTCCTCTTTTTTTGAGCGGTCTCTCGTGATCCGCCAGCGGCTTTTTCCACGAGGATTTGGCGTGCCTCATCAGGTAAATCGTTTTCATAAAAGCAGTATAGCGAATCCTGGCGCTTTCTATGCCGATTTGTCATTCTATATTGGGTAAAATAGCCCAATGATTACTTTGAAGCAGGAAACGAAAGGAGACTCAAGGATGCGGGAGTATCTGGAAAAGGCCAGAGCGGCCAGTGCGGTATCGGCCGTACTGGATGGCAGGACCAAGCGCCGAATACTGGAGGAGATGGCCGATGCGATAGAGAGTTCGACGAGAAGCATCTCGGATGCCAACAGCCTGGATATGCAGGCGGCGGAACGATCTGGACTGAGCGACGCCCTGAAAGACAGACTGATGCTCGATGGGAAAAGAATCGCGGCAATGGCGGATTCCCTCAGAGAGATAGCCGCCCTCAAAGAGCCCGTTGGAAGAGTACTGGAGGGCTGGAGAAACGACGACGATCTGAGGATAGAAAAGGTGTCGGTACCCATAGGCGTGATAGGAGTCATATACGAGTCCCGTCCCAATGTTACAGCCGATGTTGGGGCGCTCTGTTTCAAGAGTGGCAATGTGGCCATACTGAAGGGGGGCAAAGAGGCTGAGCACTCCAACAGAGCGATAGCGGAAGTGATGCAGGATGTTTTGAAAAAAAACTCTCTGCCTGCCGAGATAGTATCACTGTTGCCTGACAGCAGCAGAGAAGGGGTGGATTACCTGATCAGGCAGGACAACTATGTGGATCTGATCGTTCCCAGAGGGGGAGAGGCTCTCATACGATATGTATCCGAAAACGCTACAGTGCCCGTAGTGAAACACGACAAGGGACTCTGCCACACCTATATACATTCGGCTGCGGATGTGGAGATGGCTGTCTCGATAGCCGTAAACGCGAAATGTCAGAGGCCAGGAGTCTGCAACGCGATGGAGACATTGCTTGTCGACAAAGCCATAGCTCAGAGCATATTGCCCTCTCTGTACAACGCTTTTATGAAAGAAGGCACCGAACTCAGAGGCGACGATACAAGCAGAGAGATTATAGATATAGAAAAGGCGACCGAGGAGGATTTCGATACGGAGTATCTGGCCAATATCCTGAGCATCAAAGTGGTAGATGGTCTCGACGAAGCCATAGCCCATATCAGACGATATGGATCGCAGCACTCCGAAGCGATAATCACATCCGATTATGAGGCCGCAGAAAGATTTCTGGACGAAGTGGACGCCTCTACAGTGTATGTAAACGCCTCTACGCGCTTCACCGACGGAGGAGTTTTCGGTTTTGGGGCAGAGGTGGGTATATCGACCAACAAACTCCACGCCAGAGGACCTATGGGTATAAACGAACTGACAACCTACAAATACAAAGTCTATGGACACGGACAGATAAGAGAGTGATGAAGAGAGCAACGGGGGATGACGATATCGTACTCAGAATAGAAAAGCTCCATTTCGCATATCCGAAAGGCGAAATGCTCTACGAAGATTTCGATCTTAAGATCGCGAGAGGAGAGTGTATCTCCATAGTCGGAGAGAGCGGCAGCGGCAAATCCACCCTTCTGGAGCTCATAGCCGGCAATCTGGAGCCCCTCCGAGGAACCATATATGCCGGAAAAACGGCATGGATATTTCAGGATCCATAC
>CAZYUW010000123.1:0-8621 GCA_964650685.1 uncultured Nitratifractor sp. | reverse complement strand
TTTTCAACGCGATGCCGCCGGATGAGCTGGAAGAGACTTTCGCGGAGTGCGGCGATAAACTCCCCGGCAAACTATAGGTTTGTTTATACCTGAACAGAGTCGCATTTTAACGATGAACATATCCGCGGGACTCTTTGTGCTGTATTTTGCCCGAAAAAACTCTTCCGATAAACTCACCAGTTATGAAAAGAAGCGTGCGAAAAAGAGTCCGCGGCGATCCCCCTCCCATTTGATGCCGTTCTCGACAATAATGCGTTTTATATAGCAAATTTGGCCACCCCTCTCGAAAATCGTGCTGTAATGATCGAAATTGTCGCGATATAGAGATGTCGATTTCAGGCTTTCGGTATCAAAATATGCGATAGACTCTATACCTGCGTCAGATCTCGGAACGAACCACGCTTTTAGCTTTTAACAGAGCCTGATGCGTTATTGTATTTCCAAATACCTATAGAGAGCGATCGGAAGCGCGAAAGAGAATCTGTTTTACCGGTTATTTGAAGCGGATTCGAGTCTTTTTGGGGGATATAGGCGTCGCAACAGTGGTTTAGGTCTCTTTTTATATGGCAAACACCACACCTTTTTTGTCCAAAAATATTTTTTATGTCAGATGATGAGGTATTTGCCTGCTTTCCCGCCCGAAAGCAGTCTTGCCGACGGAGAACACTCCCAGGGTGGCAGGGCCTTTCCGAGCGTCGTCTCCAGCTTTTGGGATTCAGTGATGTATTCGTATCGAAAAAACTGCAGACAGGATCGCGAGCTAACGGTTTTCAGTTCTAAAGAAGTTCTCTATGCTCCACCATGGCGCACATGTTTTGAACCACGCTTATTCCGGCCGCTTCGGCTTTTTCTGCCGCGTCGTTGTTGACTATCCCTTTCTGGGTCCATAACACCCGCACATCACCTCTTTCTATGCAGCTGTCCGCTATGGCATCGACCGCTGCCGGTTTTCTGAATACGACCACCATATCCACCGGATGATCTATCTCTTTTAGAGATCTGTAGACTTTTTTACCCAGAATCTCATCCTCTTTGGGATATATGGGAAATACATTATAGCCGTGCTCTATCAGATATCTGGTTACTATATGGCTGTCTTTTTCCGGATTTGGGGACGCTCCTACTACCGCGATATTTTTGCAATTGACGAGATACTCTCTTACTTCTTTTTCATTGCTGTTTATTCTGGGAAATTCGCACTCCATGCCCTTGGTTCCTTTACTTTGGTATAATTTTGTCAATTTTACTCAGGAAAGTGTAATGTTGGACTTAAAAGATATCCTCAAAGCCAAAAAAAGACTCGCGAACATAGCATACAAGACTCCTTTCGCATTTGCCCCTATACTCAGTGAAATGACAGGTTACGAGGTCTATCTGAAAAAAGAGAATCTCCAAAGAACCGGATCATTCAAACTCAGAGGAGCGTTCAACAAGGTAGCCGTACTGGTAGAGGCGGGAAAGACGAACGGGGTCGTAGCCGCGAGTGCCGGAAACCATGCGCAGGGTGTGGCTTTCGCTGCCAGATATTTCGGTATAGGTGGTACTATCGTGATGCCAGAATCTACACCTTTGACCAAGATAATGGGGGTCAAAGAGCTTGGAGCGGAAGTGATACTTCATGGAGGTAATTACGATGAAGCGTATCAGTTCGCTTCCAGATATGCCGAAGAGAATGAGAGAGATTTCGTCCATCCGTTCGCGGACGAAGATGTGATGGCCGGACAAGGCACCATCATGCTGGAGATGTTCGAAGAGCAGTCGGAGCTGGATGCAGTGATTGTGCCTGTTGGCGGAGGTGGTCTGATAAGCGGTTGTGCGATAGCGGCTAAAGCGCTCTATCCGGAGACGAGAATAATCGGAGTGGCAGCCGCTGGAGCACCCGCGATGAAGCAATCGTTCGATGCTGGCAAGCCAATAGACACAACCGATGTCAGGACCATCGCGGATGGTATTGCGGTTAGAGACACTTCGCCGGTCACTCTCGACTATATCCTGAAAAATGTCGACGAGATGGATCTGGTCTGTGAAGATGAGATTGCAAGCGCGATCCTCTTTCTGCTCGAGAGACAGAAGCTCACTGTAGAAGGGGCCGGCTCGGTAGGCGTAGCCGCGTTGATGCATGGACATCTGGATCTGAAAAAAGGCAGCCGTGTCGGTATAGTTTTGAGTGGAGGCAACATCGATGTCACCATGCTGTCGCTAATCATAGAGAAAGGACTTGTGAAATCCTACAGAAAAATGAAACTGGTCGTCACGCTGATAGATAAACCCGGGGCGTTGGAAAAGCTGGCCGGTTTGATGAGGAGAGAGCAGGCGAATATAGTTCAGATCGGATATGATAGAACCTCTACCGATCTGGAGTTTGGAGATGCTCATGTGAGCGTTTCTCTGGAGACGAAGGGGGCAGAGCACCAGGGAAGGATCAGAAAAGCGCTCGAAGAACACGGTTTTCAATTCAGGGAGGAACATTGATGTGCCATTAATAGTGAGTCCCTGCACGAAAGAGTAATCATGGGTGGTAACAATGAAAAATCGAGTTCCAATACATGCGTCGTTGCGATCGATCTGGGATCCAATACACTGAGATCGACCTGGCTGGAGTGCGCAGGCGGCAGCTTTTTGGGCTCATACGAGAAGATAGTCGCTACAGCTGATGGTCTCGCCAGGACGGGCCGAATATCCGATGATACGCTCCGGCGCATAGTCGAGGCCCTGAAAGAACTGTCGAGAGCAATGCCCATATCGAAATGTATCGTCAGGGCTGTCGCGACGGAGGCGTTGCGCAGAGCTGAAAACAGAGATGAGATACTGGAGGCGATCGCCCGTGAAACCGGAATTTCGTTTGAAACAATAAGCGGCGAAGAGGAGATACGGCTTGCCGCCACGGCTGTGATGAGCAGGCTTGGAAGCATTGGTATCGATAGTGACTCCATGGTCATAGTCGATATTGGAGGAGCTTCCACGGAGTTCTATTTTCATTACGGGGAGAAAGAGTTCTACAGGAGTTTCGATATAGGTATAGTGACCCTATCTCAAAGTTGTCACGGAGTCAGATCCCTTATGGTCGAGAAACTCTCCCGTTATATGGAGTCCGTTTCCGATTGGATCGGAGAGATTTTCGCCAAAAACGGCAAAACATCCCTTTTTGTCGCTACTGCCGGTACGCCGACTACGGTAGCCAACTTTCTCTTTGGTGGAGGATATTATCGTGATTACGATCCGGACAGGATCAATGGGGTATTGCTCTCGCTGGAGGATGTGGCAGAGGCGGGAAAGAGACTGGAGAGGATGGACGAAGAGGAGAGAAGCAGAGCCGTTGGAGCCGGCAGGTCGGATCTGATATTCGCGGGGATAGAGATATATCTGGCGTTGTTCGATCTGCTTGGGAACAAAAAGTGTGTAGTTATCGATGACGGTCTCAGGGAAGGGGTGGCTCTGCAATTGTGTCGAAAGCTGGGCTCTTTGGATAATTGAAATCGCGGATGCGCACCGCTCACTCTATATCTTTGCAAAAGCAGCGCTCCATATCGGAGAGCCTGTCATTTCGTTTTTGGAAGTTTCGTTGCCCATTTGCATTTTTTGCGTAGAGCGGTGGATCTGATAGCTTCATATTCGCCCTTCAGCCTGGCTATCTCATCTTTGTGATCGTCCCCCAAGGCCAAAAGGAACAGTGCTGGCAGGAAAGCTACGACACCAACAGTTCCGACAATAACATCCTTTGCCGCTGTGCCATCTTGTTCCTTGGATATCTCCGCCACTCTGGCGTTGATGCGTTGCAGCTCCTCGTTGAGTTGTCTGCAGCTGTATTTTTCGTATTTTATGGGGGATACATATACCGCATCAATCTGACTGGACCTCTGTGCGCATCCTGATAAGAACAGTGCCACAATCAAAAAAGCCGATACCGATGAAGATAATCTTTTCATTGATCTCTACTCCAATAAACATTTTGAAATAAAAATGAAAGAGAAATTATAGTGGACAAAAGTTTAATTGATCGAATCGTATTGGTTTGGAGCACTTGACTCGATTTTGAGCGCAACGACAGCATTGACGAATATATTTGGCCACGCAGTCACTTATTGTCGTTTTTTTCTGATCCATTCTCCAGTAGTCTGCTGTCGGGACTGTTGTTCTCTTTCAGCAGAAGTGTCAAATCGTGTCTGATATCATTGTCGATAGATCGGTCGGCTACCATATCGATGATTTTTGATACCCTTTCGTGATGCTGTCTGCTTTCGAGCAGGTACTTTTCGTGTCTGAACTTCTCCTCAATCTCTTTTTTTCTGAGTTCTACAGATTTTCTATAGAGAATGTAGAGAAAGATCAATATCAAAACCAGTGCCGCCAAAGCGGCGATTATGTACTTCTGTCTTGTTTCGTTTCTCGCCAGGTCCAATCTGTATGCCTCTTTCTCTCTTTCTCTGGACATCTCAAGTCTCTTTCTGGTTTCCAGCTCTTTTATTTTCGCCTGCTGGTTTTGAATCTCTTTTTGAGTCGTGTACTCCATGCGTTTTATGCTTTTCTCTTTTTCGGCAGCTATTGAAGCCATCTTCTCCTGATGTTTCAGTTCGGCCAGCTTGATAGAGTATTCGATTCTGGCTCTTTTGTAGGGATCTATTGTAGTTTTCGATATGCCGGTTTCATTAGTAGTCTTCATTTTATTGCCGTCACTAACGGATCTCTTTTTGTTGCCGAGGATATAGGCTTTTCCGCTTCCGCCATCTTCCGTGATACATCCTGCTGAGAGCAACGATACGATTATAATAGTGGTCGCCCTATAGAAAAACTTCATGAAAAACACCTTTGTAACAATCGAAATCATCTGCATTGTATCAAAAAAATAGAGACTTTTTTCGTTTCTTTTCTCCCCTTTTTGATATAATCATCGAAATTCTCTACCCGACGGGAGTACGAAGATGATGATTAGCGGTGCGCAGATGGTCTGCGAGGCGATAATAGCGGAAGGGGTCACCAAGGTGTTCGGTTACCCCGGCGGTGCGATAATGAATGTATATGACGAGATATACAAGCAGAAGAGTTTCGAGCACATATTGACACGCCACGAGCAGGCGGCCGTCCATGCTGCGGACGGTTACGCCCGCTCTACAGGCAAAGTGGGTGTCGCGATGGTTACAAGCGGCCCCGGGTTTACGAATGCCGTTACCGGCCTGGCGACGGCATATATGGACTCGGTACCTCTGGTCGTAATATCGGGACAGGTGCCTTTGAGTCTGATCGGAACGGATGGGTTTCAGGAGGTTGACGCGGTAGGTATATCAAGAGCCTGCACGAAGCACAACTATCTCGTCAGATCGGTCAAAGAGCTTCCGTCGATAATGAAGGAAGCGTTCTATATAGCGAGGAGCGGACGCCCGGGACCGGTACTTGTCGATATCCCCAAAGATATCACCGGAGAGATGGGTGCATTCAGTTATCCTGAGAGTGTGGATCTGTGTACATACAGACCGAGATACAAAGGAAACGATCGGCAGATAAAAAAAGCGGTAGAAGCAATAATCAAAGCCAAAAAGCCGCTGCTCTATCTGGGTGGAGGCGTGGTGCTCTCGAAAGCTCACGAAGAGATAAGAGAGCTTGCCGATATTACCGGCATTCCGGCTGTCGAGACTCTGATGGCCAGAGGTGTAATGGGTGCCGGAAATCCCCTGCTGCTCGGTATGCTGGGTATGCACGGCAACTACGCTTCCAATATGGCTATGAGTGAAACCGATCTGATTATAGCTTTGGGTGCCCGTTTCGACGACAGGGTGACAGGCAAACTCTCCGAATTTGCCAAATATGCCGATGTGATACATGTGGATATAGATCCGGCCAATATCGGTAAGCTCGTAGATGTCGATTACCCCATAGTGGGAGATGTCAAAACTGTGGTGGCAAAGATGATACCCATGCTCAAAGGCGATGTAGATCCGGATCGCTATCAGGTGTGGAGAGATATACTGGCTCGATACGACCAGCTCCATCCTCTGTCGTACAACGACAGCGACGATGTCATCAAACCCCAATGGGTGATCGAGCGTCTCGGTAAACTTCTGGGGGAGAGAGCGATAGTGACATCGGATGTTGGGCAGCATCAGATGTGGGCTGCGCAGTTCTATCCCTTCGACAGGCCAAATCAGTGGATAAACTCCGGAGGACTTGGGACAATGGGTTACGGTTTTCCGGCAGCGATAGGGGCGAAAGTTGGCAATCCGGACAAAGTGGTCGTAAACATAACCGGCGACGGCTCCATACTGATGAATGTGCAGGAGCTCGTGACCGCGGCCGAGCACGAAGTCGCCGTGATAAATGTAATATTGAACAACCATTTTCTAGGCATGGTCAGGCAGTGGCAGACATTTTTCTACGACAAAAGATATAGTGAGACAGATTTGAGTTATCAGCCCGACTGGGTCAGGTTGGCCGAAGCGTGTGGAGGTGTCGGTTTCGATGTCACCACCAAAGAGGAGTTCGATAGAGCCATAGAGAAGGCCATAGAAGAGAACAAAGTTTGTTTCGTGAATGTGGCTGTGGATCGTTTCGAAAATGTACTGCCTATGGTGCCGGCAGGAGGGGCTCTGTACAATATGCTACTCGAACACAAGGATCAGCAGGATGGATAAAGTAAGAAGGGTCATTTCGGTTGTCGTTGCCAACGAGGCGCAGGTGCTCGCTCGGGTATCGGGTCTGTTCGCGGGGAGAGGATACAACATAGATTCACTGACGGTCGCCCCGATACCGGATACGGAGCTTTCGCATATGACGATAGTCACAAGAGGCAATCAGCGGGTGATAGAGCAGATAACGAAACAGCTGCACAAGTTGATACCGATACTCAAGGTCATAGAGCACGAAGAGATGGTGGAGAAAGAGATGGTGCTCATAAAGTTTCCTCTCGATGGACCGCTGTCGGATATACAGGCTCTGTGCAACGCCTACAATGGCGGTATAGTCAATGTCGGTACAAATATGGTCATAGCGATGGCGGCGGACGAGTCGCACAGGATATGTCATTTCATCGAAGCGGCCAAAAGGTATCAGCCCATAGAGATAGTCCGCAGCGGAGTCGTCGCGATGGAGAGATAGCGCAGATTGTATCCCCGATGCAACTTTGTGTTCAGGGCTAATTACGCAAAAGGAACGAATTGAAATACAGACTCGAAGATTTGTGTGAAAAGATCGGGATGGAGTGCAGTGGTGGCGACAAAAGCATAGCAGCCATCAAAACCCTCAAGGAGGCGGGCCCCGAAGATCTCAGTTTCTTTCACAGTGAGAAGTATATAGACGATCTCGCTGCCACGAGAGCCGCGGCAGTTATATTGGACGGCAGATACTCCGGATCTCTGCCCGAAGGAGTGGTGGCACTGGAGACGGATGAGCCTTATGTCAAGTTCGCGCTGGCTACCGCGCTTTTCGCGCATCGTTTCGAGACAGGTGTCAATAAGCCCGATATTGGAGAGGGGTGCAGGATCGATCCATCCGCATCTTTTGGTTCCAATGTAAAAATTGGAGACAACACCGTCATTATGGCCGGTGTGTATATAGGCGACAATGCTGTGATCGGGAACGATTGTCTGATACACCCCAATGTAAGCATATATCACGAGACCAGAATCGGAGACAGATGCATAGTACACTCCGGCAGTGTGATAGGAGCGGACGGATACGGCTTCGCGACCGATAAAACAGGCAGACACATCAAGATACATCAGATTGGCGATGTAGTCATAGAGGATGATGTAGAGATCGGCTCCAATGTATCCATCGATAGAGGAGCGCTGGGGTCCACTATCATCGGCAGAGGTACAAAAATAGACAATCTAGTACAGATAGCCCACAATATAGTCATAGGAGAGAATTGCCTGATAGTGGCGCAAGCGGGCATGGCTGGATCGTCCAGACTGGGACGCAACACCGTTTTGGGAGCTCAGAGCGGTGTTGCCGGACATCTGAGCCTGGGTGATTTTACGGTTGTAGCCGCAAGAGGTGGTGTGACCAAGACACTTGAAGGGGGCAGAACATATGGAGGTTTTCCCGCGGTAGAGATCGGCTTGTGGAGAAGAATGCAGGCGGTACTGATGAGATTGACCAAAAACAAAGGTCGATAAAAGACAACTCAAGGAGAATAGTATGGGTGACAAAGCGAGAGAGATCAGGAGGCTGCCCCTGACAGGGACAGACAACGGTATGATCACAGTAGCTGTGATAGACAATCCATATGGGCCGGAGAGTTCTCCTGTGGCCAGCATAGGAGTCTTTATGAACTCGGACAGCATGGAGCCTGACTGGAAAGTACATCTGCCCAAAGAAGATATCAATGGGGTGATAGACGCTCTAAGAGAAGCCAGAGAGATCTTGTAAAACGATCGATACAGGAACGAAAAACCCCATTCAAGGAATCTGTCCAGGTGAATACAGCAGATAGTATCAAAGAGATAATAAAAAGGCGTTTTCTCATCATAGACGGTGCCATGGGGACACAGATACAGGATATGGATATCCCCGCCGAGGCATGGCTGGACGAAAACGGTGTTTCGCAGGATGGGTGCAATGAACTCCTGAACGATACGGCTCCGGAACTGATACATCGTATCCATAAACGCTATGCTATGGCCGGTGCC
>CAZYUW010000122.1:0-17138 GCA_964650685.1 uncultured Nitratifractor sp. | reverse complement strand
CGTCGAGTTCCGTTTCTGGACGCACATATTTGGCCAAAAATTTCATCAGCGTAGTCTTTGTGTCCTTGAAACTTCTTTGAAACTCATCTGCCAGTCTTTCGGTATTGTCGTCTCTTCTTTTTGGGTCACTGAGCATTTTGTATAGTTCAATATCTTCGCTCGAAAGATGATCGACGGCAAGATCTACAAAATTTTTCAAATTCTTTTTAGCGTTCTTGATATTGTTTTTTACATATTCTCCTATGACTTTTTGACCCAGTACTACCAGCTCCTCATGCTCTTTTCTCCATCGCTTAACCAGTTTTTTGTTCTTGGAATCAAAAATCCCCAACATTGAAAACTCCCGTCTTTTTTCGAAGTATACCATAAATATTGTTTTCTGCCGCTACCAGCTGTCTGCCGTGGCGGATCTGATATTTCGAATCAATACAAGAAAAAGCTCTCTTTTTCAATGAATGATAAAGATTTTTTCAGATATACTCCCGCGAAATTTTACAGGAGTCGATCAATGAAAAGTTATTCACCGATATTTTTCCTATCATCTTTGGGGGCAGGAGGATTGGCTGTGTCTTTTTATATGTACCTGCTTTTTCTTGTCCCTCACAAAGGTGTGCCATTGGCCACTTTCGATCTGATGTATCCATTTTTCCTGAAGAGTTCCATGGTTGTCAAGATCTCTATGATCCTGGCTCTGATCGGAATTGTGTACTTTTCCTACAAACATTTCGCCCTGCTGGTAAAAAACATAGTCAACTGGAATAGTTTTAAAAATACAGATGAGTATGGAGCTATCAAAGGAACGCTCAGGGAGGTTTCATTCATGGCGATCCCATTGACATACGCGATGACCGTCAATGTCTTTTTTGTGCTGGGCGCTGCCTTTGTGCCGGGTCTTTGGAGTATAATCGAGTATATGTTTCCGATCGCTATTGCGGCGTTTTTGGCGGTCGGTATCTATGCCTTCAAAATTTTCGCCGACTATTTTGTGCCGTTTGTAATCAATGGCAACCAGGAGTGGGAGAACAACAACGATCTGACACAACTGCTGAGTATATTCGCCTTTGCGATGATAGGTGTCGGTTTCGCTGCGCCCGGTGCTATGAGCCATATCAAAGCTGTCAATGCAATAGGTATATTCTTCTCTTTCTTTTTCATTACGGCAGCCGCTCTACTGGGTCTACTCAAATTAGTGCTGAATTTCCACGCTATCGTAAAAAACGGTATAAACGAAAAAGCCAGCCCATCCCTGTGGATAATGATCCCGATTCTCACTCTCATAGGAATAACTGTCGTTAGAGACTCTTTTGGTCTGGCCCATCATTTCAGCGAAGGAGCCGAGATAAAAGCGTTTCTCTTCAGTGTAACCGGATCGGTTTTTGCGCTTCAGACGCTCATAGGGGTTTTTGGTTACCTCGTGATGAAGAGGCTCAACTATTTTGCTGACTATATCGGAGGAGACAAAAAAGACCCCGTAACATACGCTCTGATATGTCCTGGAGTGGCCTATTTCGTATTCGGTATGTTTTTCATACATTGGGGATTGATATTCAACGGAGTGATAGCCAAATACTCCATAGCCCATTTTGTCATGATAGCGCTTCTGGCTCTCGTGCAGATCAAAACCGTAATCACCGTCTTGAGACTCAACAAAAAATTCTCTCTCTGACTCCGGCCCGAATTGGGCTATGGGGTACCTTTCTGTCGGATTTGACATTGCGAATGATGACAAATAGTATCCATATCATGTTAATCTTTTGTCCTGTCATCAGGAGTGCAGGTTTGCATTGACGCGGTGGATAAAACATTGATCTATCGCGTGAATTGTATATCGGTTGGCAGGGGTTGTATCGCGTGGATATAGTATCGACAGAGGCGTTGGAATAGTGTCGTGTTTGTCTGAAACATTGTTTTGCGCTACAATCCATAAAAAATAGAGGAATACCCATGAGAAACTATTTAGCAAGGCAAAGCACACTCATTGTCCCTGTTATTGTGCTAGCGCTGTTTTCGCTTTTTGCGAATGCGAAAGGCGAAAATACCTCCAGGAGCAACGAGAGTGTCAAGAGCAGTTATATTGGTAAGCGGTATACAGCCTTCGAGCTCAATACTGGTCCATCCTACAAGAGGGTCAAACTTCCCGATGGAGGTGTATTGCACTACTGGCGCTCCGATCTGGCTGGATATTTCTCTGCCAGGGACGATGGGCAGGGCAGCAGGTGCGAGCTGAGAATATATACGGATAAAAACGGGATCATCACGGATATAAAGATGATAGAGGAAGGTATAGCGTGTCTTTCGGCGCTTCGATAGAGATGTGTCTGGTTGGAAGGGAGCTGTTTTGACAGCTTCTGTATCGAAAGGAGTATTTATGAACATGAACAAAAAGAGTTTCGCGGCGCAATTGGCAGTGGTTTTAGTGGCGCTGTTTATGGGTGCCTGTGCCTCTTTGGGCTCGAGTGTACAGGAAGGAGAGCTGGTCGACAGTATATTTATAGGGCGAAAGATGATCGATTTCGAGATGCACTCGGGAGTACCCATGACGCGCAAAAGACTGCCCAACGGAGATACTATACATTTTTGGCGCTCTGACTGGGCGGGATACTCTTCGGACTCCAGAGACGATGGCTATTCGGATAGATGCGATTTGCAGATCAGGACCAATCCCAACGATATCATAACGCAGATCAGGGTGTTGGAGTGGGGAATGGCATGCGTGACCGCGATATGATCTTTTGTGGATACGCAGATGGATAAAAACGGAATAGATGGTGTATATATAGTCTCCAAAGAGGCTGGGGCCGGCAGTATGGTATTGGCTGCCGGGCTCATGGAGATGCTCAAGGCTCAATATGGCAAAGTGGCGGTATATAAACCAATAGTGGACAACGAAAGTGATACCGATATCGCCGCCTTGACGGACTATTTCTCCTTGGACCAGCATCCAGAGATGAGCAGAGGCCTTATGCTCGACGATGCCGAAAGGGTGTTGTCCGAGCAGGGTCTCGAAGCTTTGCTCGAAAAAATCCTGGAGAGATACAGGATGCTTGGAGACTCTTGTGATTTTGTGCTCTCCATAGGTTCCGATCTGGAGGGCTTGAACTCCATTTTGGGTTTCGATCTCAATATCGTTTTGGCCAAAAATTTCTCGGTGCCCATAGCCGGAATATTTTCGATGAAAGACAGGGAGGGGGAAGATCTCGGAGAGATAGCGTCGCTGTGGAGTCGATCTATCTCGAAAGAGGGTGTCGATATACTCATGCTTTGCGCGAACCACTGTCCGGCCGTGTGTGAATGGACGGGAGAAGTCATAAAGGAGGGGCACATTGGATCAGTGCCTGTCTATTGTATACCCAGATGCGACGAACTGGAGAGATTGAGCATAGCGGATATCATGGAGCATCTGCCTGTCGAGTGGCTTATGGGTAACGAAACGCACAAAGAGAGAAGCATATCCTCCTTCAGGCTGGGTACTATGGATATCGGTGAACTTGTCGAAAATTCGTCCGGCCATGAATTCATCATCACCTCCTCTTCGAGGATCGATCTGCTCTTTGGTGTCGTGCTCTCAGCCCAGAGTGTCAACAGGCCGCCTGGAAGCGGGATATTGTTGTGCGGGAAGAGGCTTGCCGATAATGTCGTAAAAATACTCGAAGGGCTTGGAGAGCTTCCCGTACCCGTACTCCATACCAGTCTCTCCGAAAGAGAGCTCATTCTCGACGCGATAGCCATGAAGGCCTCTATAAGGCCTGGCAACAGAAAAAAGATGGACAGAGCGTTGACGCTTTTTGCCGAAAGTGTCGACAGGAGCTATCTCAAAAGCAGGCTTGGAGGTATGAAACACAATCTGCTTACGCCGACCATGTTCAGGCTCGGTCTGTACGACCAGGCGCGCGAGTGCGGGGTGAGTATAGTGCTTCCCGAATCCGAAGACGAACGCATTCTCAAAGCGGCGGATATTATCCTGAGAAAAAAGATAGCCTCTTTGGTTTTACTTGGGAGAAAAGAGGATATATACAGGCGATCCAGATCGATAGGCGTGGATTTGTCCTCGGCACGAATCGTAGATCACAGAGAGCGAAGTTTGATCGAAAAATACGCCAGGATCTACTATGAGACGAGAAGGCACAAAGGCATCACTCCGGAAAAGGCCATTGAAGCGGTAATGGACAAAAATCTTTTCGCTACGATAATGGTCAAAGAGGGCATGGCAGACGGTATGGTCAGCGGTGCGGCCCATTCTACCAGAGATACCATACTTCCGGCACTGCGTGTTATCAAGACACAGGAGCGCTACTCTATGGTTTCGAGCTGTTTTTTCATGTGTCTGCCCGACAGGGTTCTGGTGTACGCCGATTGCGCGGTAAACAGCGACCCCGATTATAAAGAGCTCGCTACGATTGCCATCCAGAGTGCGGAAAGCGCCGCCAGATTCGGCATAGAGCCCCGTGTAGCCATGTTGTCGTATTCGACAGGATCCTCGGGTGTGGGAGAGGATGTAAAGAAGGTACGCGAAGCTACAGAACTGCTCAAAGAGATGGTGCCGGATTTGCCTGTAGAGGGTCCGATCCAGTACGATGCCGCCATAGATACGGAGGTGGCGAAAATCAAAATGCCCGACAGTCCCGTCGCGGGCAGGGCGACGGTTTTGATATTTCCGGATCTGGATACAGGAAACATAGCCTACAAGGCGGTTCAGAGATCCGCGGGCGCGATAGCTATCGGTCCGGTTATGCAGGGTTTGTCCAGGCCGGTCAACGATCTCAGTAGAGGGTGCAGCGTGGAAGATATAGTGGATACGGTAGCCCTGACGGCCATACAGGCCAGGGAGTATGTCTCGTGTTGATTCTCACCTTGAACTCCGGCAGTTCGTCTGTCAAATTCAAACTCTACGATATGCCATCCGGAAGTGTATCGATACGAGGGGCCATAGAACCCATAGGCACCCATGAAACGGTGGAGACTACGGTTTTTTTTGGCTCCAGAAGCTGGAGTCACACATCGAGGCTTCGGGATCACGACGACGCTTTCGATGTGCTGCAAAAAGCGTTGAACGCTGCAGTCGACTATGGTGTCGGTGTGGATGCCATAGGCCACAGGGTGGTGCATGGTGGAGATATTTTTACCGACTCCGTAGCGATTGACGAGGTCGTATTGGCGGGGCTGGATGAGCTCTCCTCGCTGGCTCCGCTGCACAATCCCGTGAATATACTGGGGATCAGAAGACTCATGGAGATATTCGCCGATCTGCCCCATGTGGCGGTTTTCGATACCGCGTTTCATCATACGATGCCTCCCGAAGCGTACAGATACGCGCTTCCTGACGAAATAACCGACAGATATCGAATCAGGAGATACGGATTTCACGGATTGTCGCATGCGTACATATCGCGGCAGACAGCTTCGAGGATGGGTAGAGATCCATCCTCTTTGAACATCATCTCCGTGCATCTTGGTAATGGAGCGAGTGTGTGCGCCATCAGATCCGGTGTCAGCGTGGATACCAGTATGGGCTTCACTCCGGCCGAAGGGCTCGTCATGGGTAGCAGATGCGGAGATCTCGATCCCGGCATACCGATATATCTGATGCGTAATGGTGGCTATGGCGTGGACGATCTGGATGATCTGCTCAATAAAAAAAGCGGTCTCGAGGGTTTGTGCGGAGATTCGGATATGAGAAAGGTGATCGAGAGAAAGAGGCTGGGTGACGAGAAAGCCGGGTTGGCCTACGATATTTTTATCAGAAGAGTACTCAAATACATAGGAGCCTATGCTGTCTTGCTGGAGAGAGTCGACGCCATTGTGTTCACGGGAGGAATCGGCCAGAAGAGCGCCGAGGTCAGAGAGTCGATATGTGATGGACTCTCCATCCTGGGAGTGCGTTTCGATAGAGAATCGAATCAGCGCATCGCTCCGGATGGGGCATCTTTTCACTCAGCACAAAGCCGGGTGGAACTGTGGGTTTTGCCGACGGACGAGGAGAGTGTGATAGCCCGGGAGACCTATAGAGTTGTACGGGGAAATAGGACTTAGAGCTTCTCTAACGGCACGAAAAGTACCGTGGAGTTTTCGACCACGGCGAGGCTTTTCTGGCAGGCCAGCGATGGGAGGGACATGTATCTGTCCGTCACTACCCCTCTATGGAAATGTCCCTCGATGATCAGGTCGATATCTTCTGGATAGTGTGAGACTATTTTGTCGATTTTCGTATCCATATCCGTTCGATCGGAGCATATATTTTTCTCTTTGAGTTTTCTCATGCGATCGTCTATGATTGTGTACTGAAATGGTTTGAGCAGATTCAGCGTCAAAGCGTTTCTGAGTAAAAAAGAGTAGATGCCATAGAGCATACCCGCATCGTATATGTCTCCATGCGAAAGCATGACGCTTTTTCGGCCCAGTTTCGCTCTTATGGGTTGGTCGCTTCTGCCGTAGACCTTCATATCCGGAAATATGCCATCGAGGCAGAAGTCGTGATTACCCTCGAGGTAGTGTATCTCGATTTCGGTGGAGAGCTCTTCGAGCAACCCGATCGCCTTTTTCGAAAAACTTTGTATATATCTATTGTGTCCAAAAAGCAGATCGAAAATATCTCCCATCAAAAATATCTGATCGGTAACTATCTTCGCGTGCTTTATCTTTTCGAGTATCTCTACCAGTTCGTTTCCGTGGTGCGGATAGTGAGCATCTGCTATCAGCAGAGCTTTATGCCTTATCTCCAAAACGGAGCTATCCGTTTGCTTCGATATGCTCATGGCGTGTATGGAACGACAGGCAGACCGGCGCCTTCGTCGAGTCCCATCATCAGGTTGGCTGCCGCTACCGCCTGAGACGACGCGCCTCTGAGCAGATTGTCGATGGCCGAGCTGAGAAAGAGCGCTCGACCGTTGGAGTCGGCGAAAATATCACAAAAGTGTGTTCCCGCGACACTTTTTATCTCTACGGGTTTGTCTCTGAGTCTGATGAAGCTCTCGTCGGCATACGCCTCTTTGATTATCGAAAGCGGATCGATCTCTTTTTTCAGGGTTGCGTATACGCTCACGAGCTCCCCTCTCGTAGCGGGTATGAGGTGGGGAACGAAATTTATCAGAGTATCTTCTCCGGTGACGATCTCGATCTTTTCTCTGATCTCCGGCGCGTGACGATGTTTGAGCGGATTGTAGGCGAAGATGTTGTCGTTGACGGTGACGAAGTGAGTGTTTTCGGATAGTTTTTTCCCTGCTCCGCTGACTCCGGATTTGGCATCGATGAATATCGGAGCGCTCGTATCTATATAGGCTATCATCGGCAGAACAGCCAGTAGAGCCGCGGTTGGATAGCATCCAGGACCGGCTACGATCCTCGCGCTTTTGATATCTTCTCTGAAATACTCTATCAGACCGTAAACGGCCTCGTCGAGATGTCCTTTGTCTTCGTGGGGACAGTAGGTCTCTTCGTATGTGTCGAGTCTCAAGCGGTAATCCGCCGAGAGATCGACGACTTTTACTCCTCTGTCGAGAAGTTTTCCCGCCATTGACATGGATGCCTTGTGGGGTAGAGCGAGGAAAGCCAGATCGCATCTTTTGGCGATCTCGTCGATATCGGTTTTTTCCACCCGCATCATATCTATATGCAGCAGAGACGGGTGGAGATCTTTCAGTGTCGTATCCCCGCTCGTCGTAGCGAGATACTCCAGAGAAAAAGAGGGGTGTCCCACTATTATCTTGATCAGCTCCAGTCCGGTATATCCTCCGGCTCCGACGACGGCAACTTTTATCATCTGTCAACCTCTCTTTTTTCTAGCGTTTTCGTATATCTCCGTATGGAGATCGTTTTCTGTTTCACAAAACTATCTCCATATATTTTATCTCTTCGATATCGAAATGCTTTTTCCCACCGGGCAGATCGAGCTCCACTTCGTCTCCCTCCTCTTTGCCCATCAACGCTCTGGCCATAGGCGAGTGTACCGATATCATCCCCCTGGATGGATCGGACTCCTGCGAACCGACTATCACATATTTGAGCTCCTCGTCCGTATCGTGATCCACCAGTATAACGGTGGAGCCGAAGCTAACTCTTTCGTGACTCAACGAGGAGGGGTCTACGACATGCGCCCTGCCGGTCAGGTCGGTCAGTTCGGCGATTCTTGCCTCCATAAGCCCCTGCTTCTCTTTGGCCGCGTGATATTCGGCATTCTCTTTTAGATCGCCAAGAGCCCGGGCTTCGTCTATCGTCTTGGCTATTTTGTTCCTTTCGACACTTTTGAGTCTCTCCAGCTCTTCCACGAGTTTCATATATGTAGCTTGCAGCATTGGTTCTTTTTTCATATCAAATACCCTCGTTTTGCCTGTTTGTTTTTGTATTCAAACGGATTTTTTGTAATTTCTGAGTATTATATCGAATTGATACTTCCTGCCGTTTTATTCCGATATCCGGATTCTCTGGCAAGATAACAAAGGAGTGAGTGTTGCCAAATAGACAGAGACATATTCTGTTGACGAACGACGATGGATTCGAGGCACCTGGCCTACATGCTCTGAAAGAGTCTCTGGAGGAGTTCGCAAGAGTCACGGTGGTGGCTCCCACTATAGAGAAATCGGCATGCGGGCACTCTTTGACGCTGACCAGGCCGTTGAGATTTGTCGAGATAGGAGAGGATTTCTACAAGCTCGATGATGGTACTCCATCGGATTGCATCTTTCTGGCTATGAACAAACTCTTCAAAGATACCAGCAAACCGGACCTGATCGTTTCGGGCATCAATCTGGGCGCTAATATGGGGGAGGATATCACCTATTCCGGTACGGCCGCGGCTGCTATGGAAGGAGTTTTGCAGGGGGTTCCATCCGTAGCTTTTTCTCAGGTCTGCAGAGGCAGATGCAGTGATATAGATTTGCACTACAGACTGGCGAGGGAGTGTGCCGTGGAGATCGTCAGGAGTATTTTCGAAAAAGGTTTTCCATTATCGGAAAGAAGATTTTTGAATGTCAATATCCCTCCCGTCTCTCCTGAGGAGTTTGCCGGATACAGGTTTACATACGCTGGCAGGCGGGTTTACGGCAACGACGCCGAAGTGCATATAAATCCAAGAGGTCTGGAGTATTTCTGGATAGGACTGCCAAGGCTCGAGTGGATGGATAGCGCAAATCCGGATGGTCATATCAGCGATTTCGAGGCCATAGAGGCCGATTGCGTATCGATCACTCCCGTCAAGCTCGACATGACAGCGTACGACGATCTACAAAGGATCGAGGGCTGGTTGTGAGATTCGACAGATGTAGGGAGCTCTTCGGAGGGGAGGCTTTCGAAAAACTCCAAAGTGCTGGTGTTATCGTTCTTGGAGTCGGTGGTGTCGGCAGCTATGTCCTGGATTGCCTCTATCGCAGTGGTATAGGTCGTATAACGATCGTCGATTACGATATATACGAGGAGAGTAACAGAAACAGACAGATAGGATCCGACGCTGTAGGTGCATGCAAAGTCACGACTCTTTCCGGGCTGTATCCAGGTATAGAAACTATCAGAACCAGGATGGATATCGAATGGGTCGAATCGTTCGATTTCGATCCGTACGATGTTGTCGTGGATGCCTCCGATACGACCAGAGTAAAGATAGAGATAGCCAAAAAATGTCATGAGAAACTGATCATGTCTCTCGGGTCCGCCGGTAGAGTGGACGCCTCCATGGTGAGGTCCGACAGCATATGGCGAAGCCATGGCGACGCTTTGGGTAGGAAACTCAGAAACGAACTCAGAAAAAGCGCTTTCTCTGAAGAGTTCAGAGTGGTTTACTCGCCGGAGCCAACCGTTGCAGGCAATAGAGGCAGTTTTGTAGGTGTAACGGGAACATTCGGTCTGATGATATGTTCTGAGGCGGTAAAGATGATTTTGAAGAATTAGTTTTTTGCATTTCACTCTATCTTTATCTCCTCTTGGATATAATATCCCTTATTTTATCACCCATTCTATCAGTCAGTTCGAAACGGGGTGAAATACGCAAGGAGTGGCATGAACGATCTGTTCGAAAACGACCAGGTGGAAAAGATACTCATAGAGGAGAGTATCCAGGGAAGTTATCTGGACTATTCGATGAGTGTTATAATCGGACGGGCACTGCCGGATGCCAGAGACGGTCTCAAACCGGTACACAGGCGTATACTGTTCGCGATGAACGAGTTAAATCTGACGCATCGCGCGGCATACAAAAAATCCGCAAGGATCGTGGGGGATGTAATAGGTAAATACCATCCGCATGGAGATACTGCCGTATACGACGCGCTGGTAAGGATGGCTCAAGACTTTTCGATGAGGATACCTCTCGTGGATGGTCAGGGGAACTTCGGCTCCATAGATGGGGACAACGCGGCGGCGATGAGGTATACCGAAGCGAGGATGACCAGACTCGCCGAAGAGCTTCTCAGAGACATAGATAAAGATACGGTAGATTACATACCCAACTACGACGACAGTATGAGCGAACCCGATGTTCTGCCCAGCAGGGTCCCAAATCTGCTCTTGAACGGCTCCTCCGGTATAGCTGTCGGAATGGCTACCAATATACCCCCTCACAGACTCGACGAGCTCGTGGATGCCATATTGATGCGCATAGACAATCCCGACGCCTCGGTAGAGGAGTTGATGAGTGTCATCAAGGGACCCGATTTCCCTACCGGAGGCGTTATATTCGGCAAAAAGGGGATCATAGACGCGTATGAGAGCGGTAGAGGTCGTATCAAGATACGGGCCAAGACACATATAGAGCAGCACAAGAGCAAAGAGGCCATCGTGGTTGACGAGCTGCCGTACCAGGTGAACAAAGC
Source organism: uncultured Nitratifractor sp. (assembly GCA_964650685.1). Lineage (GTDB taxonomy): Bacteria > Campylobacterota > Campylobacteria > Campylobacterales > Sulfurovaceae > Nitratifractor. The sequence continues at coordinate 6,342 of CAZYUW010000122.1, read as the reverse complement.
GCGCCTGATCGAAAATATAGCCCAACTCGTAAAAGATAAGCAGATAGAGGGAATCAGCGAAATAAGAGACGAATCCGACCGTGAAGGAATCAGGGTGGTGATCGAGCTCAAGCGTGATGCCATGAGCGAGATAGTGCTGAACAATCTCTTCAAATCCACCCAGATGCAGACCACATTCGGCATTATCATGCTGGCCATCGTCAACAAGGAGCCGAAAATCTTCAATTTGGGTGAGCTGTTGGATCTTTTCGTCAACCATCGCAAGACCGTCATTATCCGCCGTACGATATTCGACCTGGAAAAGGCGAGAGCCAGAGCCCACATACTCGAAGGTCTAAAGATAGCCGTCGACAATATAGACGAGGTTATCAGGATCATCAGGGCGAGCGGTGACGATTCGGAAGCCAGAGAGAGCCTGATGGGGCGTTTCGATCTCAGTGAGATCCAGGCGAGAGCGATTCTGGAGATGAGGCTCAGACGCCTGACCGGCCTCGAGATAGAAAAGATAGAAAACGAGCTGGCCGAGCTGCTCAAAACCATCGCCTATCTGGAAGGGATACTCAAGAGTGAAGAGAAGATCGTCGAGATCATCAAAGAGGAGCTGCTGGAACTCAAAGGGCTCTTTGGAGACGAGAGACGCACCGAGATAGTGGACGATTACGACGATATAGATATAGAGGATCTCATTCCGAACGAACCTATGGTCGTGACGATAACCCACAGGGGATATGTCAAACGCGTTCCTGTCAAACTCTACGAGAAACAGAGAAGAGGAGGCAAAGGCAAAACCGCTGTCACGACATACGAAGACGATTTCATCGAGAAGTTTTTCATCTCCAATACGCACGATACGCTTATGTTCGTAACCGATCTGGGGCAACTGTACTGGTTGAAGGTCTACAGGATTCCAGAAGGAAGCAGGGCGGCCAAAGGCAAAGCGGTCGTCAATCTGATCAATCTCAAAAAAGATGAAAAGATCATGGCTGTCATACCCACGACCGATTTCGGCGAAGACAAAAGTCTGCTTTTCTTTACAAAAAACGGTATCGTCAAAAGAACCAAACTGAGCGAATACTCCAATATCCGAAGTACCGGCGTAAAAGCCATCAACCTGGATGAAGACGATGTTCTCATAGATACCAAGATCGTGCTGCCCGAAACGAAATGGATATTCGTGGTGACGAAAAAGGGTATGTGTATACGCTTTCCTATCGAGGATGTGCGTGAGATAGGCAGAGTCGCCAGAGGCGTGACGGCAATCAAGTTCAAGATAGATTCCGACTTCGTATGCGGAGCCACGACCATAGAAAACGAGGATGACGAGATACTCATAGTCAGCGAGAAGGGCCTGGGCAAGAGAACCACGGCCAGCGAATACAGAGAGCAAAGTCGTGCCGGCAAAGGGGTCATATCCATGAAGCTGACTCCCAAAACCGGAGATGTGGTAGGAGTGGTCTTCGTCGAGGAGGACAAGGATCTCATGTGTCTGACCAGTGCCGGCAAGATGATCAGGACCGATATGCAGAGTATCAGAAAGGCGGGAAGAAACACATCCGGTGTCAAGATAGTCAATGTCGAAGGAAAGGACAGAGTGGTAAGTATAGCCAAATGCCCCAAAGAGGAGAGCGAGAGCGACGAAAACGGAGAGATTGAAAACGAAACCGGGGGACTGAGTCTATGAGCAGAAAATTCAATATAGCCGTAGTCGGAGCCAGTGGAGCCGTAGGAGAAGAGATATTCAGGATACTCGAAGAGAGAGAGTTTCCGATCAACGAGATTCTCCCTCTGGCCAGCTCCCGTACCGCTGGTGAGGAGATAGAGTGTCAGGGCAGGAGTTATCGCATAGAGGAGTTGAGCGAAAGCTCTTTTGAAAACCGTGAGATAGATATAGCTTTTTTCAGCGCGGGCGGCAGCATATCCGCCAGGTACGCGAAGTATGCTGTAGAGGCCGGTGCGCTTGTCATAGACAACACATCCCATTTCCGCATGGATCCGGAGGTGCCTCTCGTTGTGCCAGAGGTCAACCCCCAGGATATAGCTAAGTGGCGAGAGAGCGGTATCATAGCCAATCCCAACTGCTCTACGATCCAGATGGTATTGGCGCTCAAACCTCTCTACGATCTCTATGGCGGTATAGAGCGGGTAGATGTCAGTACCTATCAGGCGACAAGCGGTGCAGGAAAAAGCGGCATGGAAGAGCTGGTTAGGCAGATGCAGGATTTTTTCGCGTTCAGGCTGGACGAGAGTGCTCACGAAGCGTTCATGCATCAGATAGCCCTGAATGTCATCCCCCATATAGACAGAGCTCAGGAGAATGGCTATACGAAGGAGGAGATGAAAATGGTCGACGAAACCAACAAGATCATGCACTCCGATATCGCCGTCAGTGCCACTTGCGTCAGGGTTCCCGTGCTGCGCAGTCACAGTGAGTCTATAACTGTCACATTTCCTTCCGAAGTGGATGTCGATGTGGATAGATGCAGAGCCGCGCTGGATTCTTTCCCCGATGTGGAGGTACTCGACGATCTCCAGAGCGGGGTGTACCCCATGCCGATAACGGCTACCGATACCGATATCACTTTCGTGGGTCGTATTAGGAAAGATATCAGCGCCCAAAATATACTGCATATGTGGGTGGTGGCCGATCAGATACGGGTGGGAGCCGCTACTAATGCGGTAAGAATAGCCCAGAAGTGGATTGAAGAGGAGGATGTGTAGATGAAAGAGCTGCATACCGAAGAGGAGCATCTCGCTATGGACAGAGCCAATCAGTCCATTGTTGAGACGATTTTTGAGAATGTATTGTGGGGTACACGATTCTTCGTTCTTTTGGCTGTAATATTCAGTATGATAGGCGGGATAGCACTTTTCATAGTCGCCAGTGTCGATATATGGCATGTAGCCGCCACCGTTTTCGATACATATGTCGGGGGAGTGCACAGCAACGATTTTCATGAGACGATAGTGAGCGATCTCATCGGAGCGGTCGATCTGTATCTGATAGCCATAGTGCTTTTTATATTCGGTTTCGGTCTTTATGAGCTGTTCATATCCAAGATCGATGTCGCAGAGAGGAGTGCTGCCTCGAGAATACTCGAGATTCACTCTCTGGATGAGCTCAAAGACAAACTTGCGAAAGTCATAATCATGGTGCTGATAGTGGGGTTCTTCAAGAGAGCGATGCATACCTCCTATGACAATGCGCTGGATATGTTGACGCTTGCCGCCGCGATTCTCGCTTTGGCTCTTTCTTTTTATTTTATGCACAAAGGTGGTGAACACTGATGGGATCCAGGATATTTGTAGATGCGTGTTTTGGGCGTCCGACCCCCTATACTCCGGTGTGGATGATGCGTCAGGCAGGTCGCTATCTGCCCGAATATATGGAGGTAAGGCAAAAGGCGGGAAATTTTCTGAATCTGTGTCACAATCCGGAAATGGCGGCCGAAGTTACTATACAGCCCGTCGAGATTGTAGGAGTTGACGCGGCTATTATGTTCAGCGATATACTCGTCATTCCCAATGAAATGGGGATGGCTCTCGATTTCGTCAAAGGGGAGGGGCCGGTTTTCGAAAAACCGATAGAGACGCTTTCGGATGTGGATTCTCTTCTCGGTGGCGAAGAGGCCGCGCTTAGACTGGAGTATGTATACGAGACACTCAGGATCGTTCGAAAAAGACTCGATGACGACAAGGCACTCATAGGTTTCACCGGCGCTCCCTGGACGCTTGCCACATATATGATAGAGGGTCAGGGCACCAAAACCTACAGTCAGGTCAAAAAGCTGATATATACCGATCCACAGCTTATGCACACGCTTTTGGCAAAAGTCACCGAGGTCGTCAAACACTATCTCGAAAAGCAGATAGAAGCCGGCGCCGATGTGGTGCAGATATTCGATAGCTGGGCTGCCGCACTGGAAAAGAGCGCATATTTCGAATTCAGCTGGAGCTATATGAAGGAGATATCCGCCCATATCAAAGCCAAATACCCCCATATCCCCGTTATAATGTTTCCAAAAGGCATAGGCGCCTATCTGGACGATATCGACGGCGAGTTCGATGTATTTGGTGTAGACTGGGGAACGCCCATGGATATCGCCAAAGAGAAACTCGCGGAGAGATATGTTCTTCAGGGCAATATGGAACCGTGCCGTCTATACTCCAAAGATGCCATCAGGGAGAGTGTGGAAACCATAGCCACCATAATGAAAGACGGCAGACATATTTTCAATCTCGGACACGGCATACTACCCGATATACCTGTAGAAAACGCAAGATATTTCGTAGAGCTCTGCAAAAGCCAAACCCGCAGATAGGCCTTTACCAGCGCAGACCTATGCGCCCTCCGCCACCCATCGCGATGGCGAGCGCTCCGAGCAGATACAGCATCGTACTCTCCGCGGCCCATCCACCGTCGCTTTGGATGGTAAATATCGAACTCCCAAAACCGAGAATCAGCGCGAAGAGCATATTTACGACTATGATTCCGGCGGCAATTCTCGTTCTGAGCCCAAGTATCAGAGCTATTGGGGCCACTATCTCTCCTATATACACTCCATAGGCCATCCATTCGGGAAGATTGTGCGCATGCAGCAGTCTCTCTATATATCCGATTCCACCGGTTATTTTGCCGATGCCGTGCACCAGCAGCCCTCCGCCTATTCCGAGGCGAAGCAGAAACTTCTCTATTTCGTTTGGCAACTATATCCTCCTTTGTCAGATGAATTATCAAGAGTCATCAAGTGGTCTCAAAAAGCGAATTTACGCTTTCGTTGTTGCATACTCGTCTTATCACTTCACCGAGCATATTTGCGGTAGAGAGTGTTTTTATTTTGTCGCATTTCGATTTCATCGGGATAGTGTCCGAGACCGCGAGCTCGTCGAGTTCGCCGTTTTGTATTCTCTCTATCGCGGGACCGGAGAGGACAGGGTGCGTACAGCACGCCATAACGCTTTTCGCGCCTTTGCTCTTCAGTGCCGCGGCTCCTTTTATCATCGTTCCCGCCGTATCGATCATATCGTCTATGAGAATGACATCCTTACCCTCTACATCTCCGATGATATTCATAACTTCTGCCACATTGGCTCTCTCTCTGCGTTTGTCGACTATCACCATATCCAATCCCAGACGACTGGCGAAATATCTTGCTCTGGCCACTCCTCCTATATCGGGAGAGGCGATCACAGGATTTTCGAAATTTTTGGATTTGATATAGTCTATGAAAAGAATAGCTCCATAGAGATTGTCTACAGGTATATTGAAAAAACCCTGTATCTGCGAAGCATGCAGATCCACCGTCACCACACGGGTGATCCCAGCTGTCTCCATCATATCGGCAACGAGCTTGGCCGAGATAGGTACCCTTGGAGCGGCTTTTCTATCCTGTCTGGCATAGCCGTAGTAGGGAACCACTGCGGTTATGGATCTGGCCGAAGAGCGCTTGAGGGCATCGGTCATGATCAACAGTTCCATCAGGTTCGCGTTGGCCGGGGCGCAGGTGGGTTGTATGATAAACACATCTTTGCCTCGCACACTTTCGGCGATCTGGATGCTTATCTCGCCGTCAGAGAAGCGTTTTATTTCGGCCTCACCGAGGGGCATGTCGAGATATTCTGCGATATCGTTACTCAATTTTGGGTTTGCCGTACCGGAGAAGAGCATATAGTTACTCATGTGTGACCTTCGTTCTGAATTATCGATATCATATTCTACTCAAATAATGATAAAGCGAAAGATCCAGAGAAAGCACTCCGGATTTGACGCGCAATCGCATATCAGTGGTAAAGCGTGGCTATGATAGCGTAGCCCGTAAAGAACATCAGGTGTGATATCCCTTCGAAATAGTTGGTTTCTCCATCGTCTGTCGTCTTCCAGGCCAGTATGATGGTCAGTATCAGAGCTCCTACCTGGAAGGCGTTGAAATCGAGCGTCAATTCAATGGAGTTGAAATAGGCCAGTGCCATCAATATCGGGACGGTGAGCATTATAGATACCGTCGAAGCACCCATGGCTATATTGATGACTCTTTGTATCTCGTCTTCTCTGGCCGCTTTGATGGCGGTAGTGATCTCGGGAGCGACGGCGATGATCGCGATTATCAGACCGGCCAGACCCGTAGATATGCCCATTTCGGCCGCTATGGGCATACCGTCCACAGCGAAAAGTTCGGCTAGCACCCCAATGACCAGTATCAGTACGAATATCGTCAGAAAGTTCCAGAAGTTGCCGAGTCTGTCGAAGAGGTAGTTATCACTCTCCTCCGCGGTGTCCTCTTTGTGTTTTTTGATCCTGAAAAGTCTGCTTCGGGCGGTGGCCTTGAAAAAATGCGAGTGGGTTCT
>CAZYUW010000121.1:0-22101 GCA_964650685.1 uncultured Nitratifractor sp. | reverse complement strand
TTATGAACTGCTCAGCAAACGCTCTATGGGTGAAATAGAGGGAATGAAAAAGGATGTACAAAAAGGTGTCTTGCATCCAAAATCGGCAAAAGAGTCGATAGCTCTGGAGATCGTTGGTCGTTTTTACGACGATAAAGAAGCGGCCAGAGCCAAAGAGATGTTTGATAGACAGTTCAAACAGAGAGAGGTACCCGAAGAGATTCCGGAGGTCGAGCTCGAAAACGATATATGGATATGCAAGGCTCTTGTCGATGCCGGACTGGAGAAATCCACATCCCAGGCCAGACGGGATATCAAACAGGGAGCCGTACGCATTGACAAGGTCAAGGTGGAAGACGAGCAGACAAGACTCTCTCCGGGAGAATATATTTTACAGGTTGGGAAACGCAAATTCGCAAAAGCAAAGGTTCATTAATGGATTTCAAGCCTTTAAAAATAGGAAAGCATACGATCGAGCACCCCATTGTGCAGGGCGGAATGGGTCTTGGGATATCATGGGACAGACTGGCTGGCAGTGTCAGTAGAGAAAACGGCCTTGGCGTGATCAGTACGGTAGGTACCGGTGTATACGAGGATCGCGCATACGCTGAGAAGTTAATGGGCGACAAAAGACCCTACGAAGCGGAAAATTTCTACTGCAGAAAGGCTCTTTTCAAGATATTTGAAAATGCCCGCAAAATATGCGGTAACAAGCCTCTGGCCGCAAATGTACTCTATGCCATAAACGATTACGACAGGGTCGTAAGGGATTCCTGCGAGGCGGGAGCCGATATCATAATTACCGGTGCGGGTCTGCCTTTGACTATGCCTGAAGCCGCGAAAGGTTTTCCAGATGTGGCCCTGGTACCGATAGTGTCTACTCCAAAGGCATTGAGAATTTTATGCAGGAGATGGGAAAAAGCGCATGGCAGACTGCCTGATGCCGTCGTGGTCGAGGGTCCTCTCAGTGGTGGTCATCAGGGTTTCAAATACGAAGAGTGTTTCAAGCCTGAAAATCAACTGGAAGCCATACTTCCAGCAGTAGTCGAAGAAGCCGAAAAATGGGGTAATATGCCGGTGATAGCCGCAGGAGGCATATGGGACAGGAACGATATCGAAAAAATGTTCTCTCTCGGCGCCAGTGCCGTTCAGCTGGGAACGAGATTCATAGGGACACACGAATGCGATGCGAGTGAAACTTTCAAGAAAAAGATTCTCAATGCCACAGAGGATGATATAAAACTTTTCAAATCACCGGTAGGCTATCCAGCCAGAGGAGTCAAGAGCAATCTCCACTCCATGATAGAAAAAGGAACGGCGCCAAGGATCGCGTGCGTATCCAACTGCGTAGCACCATGCCACAGAGGGGAGGAGGCCAGAGCGGTCGGATACTGCATCGCCGACAGGCTCAGTGACGCCTATGATGGCATTGAGGAGACGGGACTTTTTTTTACGGGAGCCAACGGTTACAGGCTGAATGAAATCATATCGGTTTCAGAGCTGATGAAAAAGCTTATTGAGGGTGAATAGGAAGCGTTTTTATTATGTCGAAAAAGCCAATAAAAGATTTATTTTTTTTTTCTTTTAGTATTTTTATATCCGACGGTGATTCTTTTTGCCAACACTCTCAATAATATAACGGTACACGAAAACAGCATTACGGTTGTTTTTTCAAATGATTTGAGTGCCCGACAGGTGCATCAGTTTATTCTGAAAAGCAAGAGCAGTAGAAGATATGTTTTCGATTTCAGGCCTTGTAGATTGTCTTCGGTGAGACTGACTGAAATATCGAAAAAAAGATATCCATTTTTTAAATCGATACGTCTTTCGCAATATAGAAAAAGAACCACAAGATTGGTAGTGGAACTCACTGGCAACTATAGGCTCAAATATCATAGAATCTCCAACAAGATATATATAAAAATTTTCAGAGTACCATTGCGGAATCGTGCCCAAAAGAGCGGCAAAAAGTCTTCTATAAAAGGGTTGTTCGCGGCGATAGGCAATATTATCTCCATGCCTACTGGAAGCGGCCAAAACCAACAGAAAATATCTACAGAACGAGGAACCCAAAAGCGAAAAATCTCCACATCCAACAAATCTTCGCAGGAATCCACAGGAATGAAATCTTCATCAGGAGCTTTGAAAAGGAGATATAGAGTTATTATCGATCCCGGACATGGAGGTAGAGATAGCGGAGCTACAGGGGGCAGTAGAAAATATCTTGAAAAAAGAGTGGTGTTGCAAATAGCTCTCAAAGTAAGAAGATATCTGCAAAGTATGGGTTTCGAAGTCTATATGACCAGGAGTTCCGACAGATATGTCAAATTGCGCAGGAGGACTATTTTTGCCAACAAAAAGCGTGGCGATGTTTTCGTATCGATTCATGCCAATGCGGTTTCCAGGCGCAGTAGAAAGTTTAGCAAAGCATACGGTATCGAGACATATTTTCTTCAGGTCACAAGAAACGAAAGGGCAAAGAGGGTTGCTGCGATGGAGAACAGTGTAGTGCTGGACAAAAAAGACAGGCTAAGTAAAAATGTGATTTTGAATTCCGTATTGACAGGTCCGAAAATTGTGCTTTCCAATAAACTTGCCATAGATGTGCAGCAGGGGATGCTCTCGAAGCTGAGAAAAAGATACAGAAATATCAAAGACGGTGGAGTGAGGCCGGCGCCTTTCTGGGTTCTTGTGGGAGCCGAGATGCCGGCTATCCTAGTCGAAGTCGGCTATATATCCAACAGATGGGAGAAGAAACGACTTTTGGATCCAGGCTACCAGGATACTCTTGCCAGGGGCATAGCCGAAGGTATAGCGAGATATCTTGCCAACAGGGAGAGGGAGTTCGAATAGCTTTTTTAATCCTCTTGCTTTTTTTTCTTTCTACTTTCTTTTCTGAGTCTCTCTTTATGGTGCTTTTCGTGTTTGACTGAGCGTATCCAAAGATAGTTGATGAGAATGTAGATCAGATACGATACTACGATAGAGTAGAAAGCCGTCCCCACATAGAGTGGCACAAAAATATCACCAAGATTATTCTTGAACCACTCCATGCTGAGTTCGATGTTTTCGATACCCTCCCTTCCAAGTATCAGGTTGCCGGTGAGGTACTCCATATAGTACATTGGCGGCATTGTGAAAGGATTGCTCAACCATACCATCGATATGGCTATCGGTACATTGAATCTGACGAACGGGGTCGTCGCAATGACGGCGAGCATCTGCATCGGCATAGGTATAAACCCCCAGAAAAGACCTATCAGAACGGCTCTTGAGACCGATCTTCTGTTTATCGAGAAGTACTCCCTGGGTATTTTGTACTTTTCGAGGATCTTTCCCAGCTTGCCTGACGGGTCGTGTTTCTTTTTTTTGAATACTTTTCGTATCATTTCGATCTTTCAGGATATCCTTGATGTATTATCGATCCTGTCTAAAAAGCAGAGAGCCTATGCGCAGCATATTGGATCCGCACTCTATGGCCAGTTCAAAATCGCCACTCATTCCCATGGAGCATATGGCTGCCTTGTGGCTTTTTTGCAAGGTTTCGAATATATCGTATGTTTTTTCGAAACTTTTCCGCACCAATGCTGTATCATCGCTATGCGCGCCTATGCTCATCACCCCTTTGAGTGAAATGCGCGGAAAACTCTCTGCGATTTGGGAGTATATATCTATCGCCCGGTCTGGATCCACGCCTCTTTTGCTATCCTCTCGCGCACTGTTTATCTGCAGAAGACAGTTCATCGCACGGTCTTTGTTGCGCAATCTTTTATCGAGAGCCTCGGCCAAGTCCAGAGAGTCCAGTGAGTGCAACAGTGCCGGCGAAAGGTCTATGAGCTTGTTGATTTTGTTTTTTTGAAGATGTCCTATCATGTGCCATTCGACAGGAATTTCACTCAAGGCTATGCTTCTCTCTTCCAGCTGCTGCACCTGGTTTTCGCCAAATGCCCTCTGTCCGAGATCATAGAGTGTTTTTATATTCTCTATACCAGTATATTTCCCAACTACCACCAGCTTTACGATGTGGTGCATATCTCTTTTTATCCTGGCTGCCTCGACGCGTTGTATCAGCTCTTCGAGATTTCTATATAGAGTATCTCTTTTTATAACGGCACTGCTGCTCATATCAACCTCCCCAGATGCGATTTATGTCATTGTATATGCCCAGAAGCATGATGGCTCCCAGTACCATCCATCCCATAACCGTCAATCTGTAATAGACGGCCTCACTCGGCTCTTTACCGGTTACGATTTCATATAGATTGAAGACGATGTGACCTCCATCCAGAGCCGGAATCGGCAAAAGATTCAAAACTCCGAGATTTACGGAGATCAGGGCCGATATAAAGAGCAGATATACAAAGCCTCTTTCGCTGAATTTGATAAACAGATCGAAAATGGTGATCGCGCCTCCGACCTTCTCGGCTCCAATCTCGCCCGTTCCTATCTTTTTGATTCATTTGGTGATCAGCATAGACGCTTTGACCGTTTCGTTCCATGCGTAAAACAGAGCATCAGCGATATCGAAATGGATCTCCGTGTCTTTGGATACGAGCGGTATGATGCCGATTATCCGTCTCTCTATCTTCTCCTCGAACTCATTGAGATCGGTCGTTTTTTTTGTGTTGAGTTCCAAATCGATTCTGGAACCTTGCCTTTCTATCCTGATCTTTATGGGATCTGGCGAGGATTGTATTTTCCGGGATATTTCATACCAATATTTTATCTTTTTTCCATTTACTGAAAGTATTTTGTCGCCCTTTTGTATGCCCGCTATTTCAGCGGGAGAGCCTTTGGATACGGCCCCGACGATAGGGGTTATATAATCTTTCGCGGCTATGAGGGGCGCTCCCATCAGAGCAATGCACAAATAGATAACAAATGCCAGGATCAGATTGGCAAGCGGTCCCGCGAGCAGTATTATTATCCGTTGCCATGGTCGTTTTGAGTTGTAACTGTCGGGATCATCGCTTCTCGATGTGGGATCGGTATCGTCTTGACCTTTCATCTTCACATATCCGCCCAGCGGTATGGCGCTGAATACCCACTCAGTTTCACAGCATTTTTTGCGGCCGATTATCTTTCCGAAGCCTATACTGAAGCGCTCCACGGTCACGCCGAAAAATCTCGCGGCCATGAAATGGCCGAGCTCATGAAAAAATACTAATACCGACAGTGCGGTCAAAGCGACCAGTAAATAGAGCAGTCCGTTCATACAGCCTCGTTTTTAAACGCAATTATATCTTATTGCTGCTCTGGAGATATTTAGTTTCGATAGAAGTCTTATAAATGAATATTTGTGCCCGGAGTCTATTTTGGTAAAATCTATACGGATACATGACAAATGAGGATGGAAAGCTATGGAAAGTGTTTCTGGAAACAGAGGGGAAAAAGAGAGCGCCGAGCTTCAGGGTACGGTAACAGGTGGCGTTTCAAATAAAAGCGACTCGCAGATTGAGACAAATTCGAAAAGATCGAAAAAGCATATAGTAAAAGAGAAGATCGAGAGCACCAAAGCGAGAGTCGATCGGATAGATATAGAGATGAACAAAGCGATAATGAATCTATCCGGCAAAATATCGGATATACTCGAGCGTGTTGACGAGAATCTTCTGCCGGTGCTGAAAGAGAGCAAAAGGGTGCTTGGGGCGGTTGACAGGAAAGATATTCCAGAGATCAAGATCGCGTTTGCAAAACAGTATCTGGAAAATGGAAGATCGGAAAATATGAATATAGACGATCTTCCTGCCGGTCATGGTATGGCTGTAATGGTTGCGATATGCACTTTTCTGACACTCATGCTGATCTGGTACTATCTGGGTACTTCCGGGGCATCTATGCCTCTCGTCCCCGACAAGATACCCGATATGGTTATGCTGAAGACTATATCAGCGCACATCGCCGATATTTTCGGTTTGGGGTTGAATGCTACGGCAGGAGCGGCTATTGTGTCCATTACCACTTTGCTTGCCGGATGGGCGGGGTATCTATCGGTGATTTTGGTGAAAGCCTCTGCAAATCTGAAAAAGGCGAATGAAATAGAGATGGAAGCCGACAGATATCTGGAGATGAAGAGCGATGAGTTAGAAAAACTTGATGAGATTTCAAAACATTTCGACAAGATAGATTCTCTGATAGCCAAATACACTGTACTTCTCGATGAGAACAACGCCATTTTGAGGCGTTCTTTGTTTCTGGAAGGAGTGGATGATTTTTCGAAATTGCACGGCAAAACACAAGAGACTGTCAGGGACACGATTAGATTGATGAGAGGACTCAGAAGCGTTTTGGAAACCCCGCTGATAGATGATAAAAACAGTTTGAGCAGCGTGGCTCTGGACGCCATAAAAAAGAGTGAAAATGAACTGGGGCACTATATTGAAAAACTATACAGGTAATGCGTGAACTGAACTAAGCCTTGTTATCCATGGACGGAACAGGTTTTCAGGTCTGCGAAAAATCGCTTTCTGTTCTGTTTCGTCCGTTTCTTTTTGCCCGATAGAGCAGCTTGTCGACTCTATCCATGGCTGAATCAACCGTATCTTTTGGGTTGAGCATGGTTATCCCAAAACTGCAGGTGACTTGTCTGTTTATGGAGAATCTGTTCAAAGCGATTTTTCCCCTGATCTTTTCTGTGACGCCCAATGCCTCAAATGAGCCTATTTCGTTCAGTACTATCACAAACTCGTCTCCGCCCCATCTGGCCATAAAATCACTTTTTCTGATAGAACCCTGTATCAGATTTACAAGCTCCTTTATTGTATCATCGCCTCTGGTGTGCCCATAGTTGTCATTGATATTTTTAAATTTGTCTATATCGAACATTATCAGAGCATATTCAATTTTATTGTCTATTTTGATCTTCAACAAAAGTTGTGTCAGATATTCTTCAAAGGCCATTTTGTTATATGTGTCTGTCATATGGTCAATCAGAGATTTGATATGCAGCATTCTTCTTTCTTTTTCCAGCTCGGTTACATCTCTGAACGATATGACATAGTTGCCTCTGTCGTCAAAGGTGTTCACAGATATCGAAAAAATTCTATCTTCTTTTTTATTTTTGTCATACATTAAAACATGATGTTCATCCATATCATTGGCAATTATATATTCGAGCCAGTTGCGACCCTCGGTTTTTTTAGTGATGAATCCTGTTTGCTCTTCAAATAGATCGCATATACAATCGTGCCTTTTTTTGAACTCTTTTAGTGAAGATATATTGAAAAAGTTTAGAAATGCCCTGTTGACATCTTTCGCCTTGTTTCCATTAGTTAAAACCACTATATCTTTTTGTGAGTCTATAAGTCTTTTTATGTAGATTTTTTCTTCATAATTTTTATATATTAATATTGACAATAGAAACATCATAATCGTAGAGAATAATATTTCTATGTGATATATCAGTACAATATTTTCACTTTTGGTATCGATCTGAATATTGATTAAATATCCATACTCTTCGTTGCCGATACTCCTGAGTGAAAGAAATGTTACCAAATATTTTCTTTTTTTCTTGTCATAGACAAAAGAGTAACTTGAAGCGGTTTCGAGATGTTTTTTAAGTTTTTCGTTTTTTTCTGCGTATTGTAAAAACTCTTTTAAAAAACTATCAAGGGCCTCTTTGTGATACATGTAATTTTTATCCATGTCAAAAAAAGCAAAATGCTTGTCTATATAGTAACTATCCATATATTTACGTAGATATCTACTTTTGAATATTATTCTGTTAAAACCTCCAAAGATTTTTTTTATCTCCCCAAGAAGCGCGTGGTCACTCCATACCCATTCGTATGCTCCCACAAAATTTCCATTATGAAAGAGAGGATAGATATACCTTAGGCCTTCTTCAAACCTTCCAGCTTCGAAACCATTCAAAAATATTTTATCACTATAGACAATTTGCAGTGACGGTCGTTTTTTGATTACAGGATCTCCATAGATCTTTTCATTTTCAAATCTAAGAAAACTTTTTCCTTTTCTGTCAAAAATTTGAAACTGTTTCAATCCCAAAAGAGAGGCGCTTTTGTATATTGGATACAATCTGTCCAATAATGTGGAGCGAAATCTATCATGTTTTTGTTTTTTATTCGTATGAATGACTTTGTCCAAGATCATAGACAAGTAGTCATTATGTTCGTTAAAAAAATTCATAGAAAGTTTATCAAAAGCGTTTTGGGACGAATTTAGTTGATTGCGACATTCGATAATAGATGTTTTTAGAAGCTCTGATATCTTCTGCTCTTTTTGTTGATGGAAAAAGATAATAAACAGCAAATATATCAGTACGATATATAGCGCGTATCTACCTTTATCGCTCATCAATAACCTTTATCGGATACTTATGGCATTATACAACAGCAAGCATATTCCAAAGTTTATTCGGAGCTCCTTGGGGCATATTTGGATATAATGACGATTTGATAAAATTGGTCGAGAAAGCGAAAATGGGAAGAAGATTGTTTTATTGTCTATCTTTGCTGCTCGGTATGGTTTGTGTTGCGCGAGAAGCTCCGTTGCGATTCGGTGTCGTATCTACGGTAAAACCCGAGATACTCGAAATGAGATTCACGCCATTGCTGGACTATCTCGGTCAAAAAATCGGAAAAAAGATACTTTTCGCTACTGGAAGGAACTACGACGATACCATAGACAAGTTTGTCGACGGCACATTCGATCTAGGTTATATTGGTCCCAGCCCATATATATTGGCTACCAGAAAAGCACCTGGCTCCATACGCCTCATAGCTGGTGTGGAAAATAGAGGAAAGCCGTTTTTTCATGCGGCGATTATCGCCAGAAAAGACAGCTCGTTACAAAAGTTGTCAGATCTGGCGGGAAAAAGGTTCGCTTTTGGCTCTCAGCGTTCGACACTCTCTTTCTATCTGCCGTACTATATGCTTTTGAAAGAGGGAGTGGTGGACAAGCTGAAACAGTATGATTTTCTGGGCAGACACGATATCGTAGCAAAATATGTGATAATGGGAGAGTACGATGCAGGAGGTATCAAGACGAGTGTGGCCAACACATACAGTAGATATCTCAGGAAAATCGCCGTCAGTGAACCAATAACAGATTTCGCTATAGTAGTTCACAAGTCGATGGACGATGAAACTGCATCCAGACTCGAAAAAGCTCTCAAAGAGTTGAAGGATCCTGTGATACTTGGATCGATCAAGAAGAGTCTCAGTGGATTCGGGCCCAGAAAAGACAGCGATTACGACAGATTGAGGGAGATCATGGATATAGTCGACGGACACAGGAGACGATAGGAGGCACCGCGGACAGCGCAAGACTATCGTTGTTCTGAGTGCCGATGGAGAGCAGGGGGTAGCTTTGGTATAATCCCTTTTTACGATATGAATTTCATTATCAGGAAAGTCTATGCGAATGTATATATACGACTCTTCGAGAAAAGAGAAAGTTCTCCTGGAGCCTATCAGGGATAACGAGGTATCCATCTATGTGTGCGGTCCTACCGTCTATGACGATGCACATCTGGGTCACGCTCGCAGTGCCTTGAGTTTCGATCTGCTCAGGAGAACGCTGGAGACGCTGGGGTACAGTGTGCGTTTCGCGAAAAATTTTACCGATATAGACGACAAGATCATCAAAAAGATGAACGAAACGGGCAAGAGCCTCGAAGAGATTACCAGTTATTATATGCGAAGATATCTCGAAGAGATGGATGAATTGAAAGTCCTCAGAGCGGATATGGAGCCCAGGGCCACAGAGTCGATCGAGGCGATCGAATCGATGATAGAGGATCTGCTCGAGAGAGGCTGCGCCTACAGGACCGAAAATGGAGATGTGTATTTCGATACCTCTGTGGACAGCCGTTATGGGTCTGTTTCGGGTATGACCATGGACGACAGTGATAGCAGGAGCAGGGTATGTTCGCTGATCACCAAAAAAAACCCCAAAGATTTTTCTCTGTGGAAGGCATGCGGGGATACGAGCACGGATGTCTGTTTCGACTCTCCTCTCGGCAGAGGGCGTCCTGGATGGCACATAGAGTGTTCGGCCATGATAGAGAAGTTTTTCGATGGCGATGGCAACTATACGATCGACATACATGGCGGAGGGGCCGATCTGCTTTTTCCACATCATGAAAACGAAGCCGCCCAGACACGCTGTGCTACAGGTCACGAAATAGCCAAATACTGGATGCACAACGGTTTTGTGCAGATCGACGGGGAAAAGATGAGCAAAAGCCTTGGAAACAGTTTTTTTCTCAAAGACGCTCTCTCGGTGTATGGCGGGGAGTTGTTGCGCTTCTATCTGATCGGCGTCCACTACAGGAACGATTTCAATTTCAACGAAGAGGATATACAGAGCGCGAAGAAGCGTCTGGACAAAATATACAGACTCAAAAAGCGGATTTTGCCGTCCAGAGCGGGCGACCCGGACGCAAATTTCGTCTCCAGACTCAAGGGCGCGATGGCGGACGATCTCAACAGCTCCGCGGCGTTGGCTATAATCGACGAAATGATAGGCGAAGCAAACGAAAAACTCGATGCCGATGCAGGAGGTAAAGAGTTCAAAAGGAAAATTTTGGGCAATCTCGCTTTTGTGGACAGGCTGATGGGTATAGGTGGCGAAGATCCATATCTGTGGTTTCAGCATGGTGTTTCCGAAAAAGAGAGAGAGAAGATAGAGTCTCTGATATCCCTGAGGACACAGGCAAAAAGAGAGAAGGATTTCGAAAGAGCCGATATAATACGAAACGAACTCGAAGAGATGGGGGTAAGTCTCATGGATACCCCGGAAGGAACCAAATGGGAGAAAAGTCGAGTCTGATTCGGTTATAGCTGTAATGATATAATTCAAACTGTTTGATATTGGAGAAAAGATGTCGATTGTCAATTACAAAAACTTGAGAAAGATTCTTTTTGGACTCGATCCGGAGATCGCTCACACGGTAGCTGGATTTGGTCTGAAATATGGTTCCGCTATTCCTTTTGTGGACACTATCGTCAGGGAGAGATACTTTGTGGACGATCCGGTTTTGAAGCAGGAGTTTTTCGGCAGGGTATTCAAAAACCCCATAGGCTTGGCTGCCGGTTTCGACAAAGATGGCGAATTCATAAAAGCCGCCTCCGAGTTGGGTTTCGGATATACCGAGATCGGAACCGTCACTCCAAGACCACAACCGGGCAACCCCAAACCGAGACTCTTCAGGCTGGTGGAGGAGAGGTCGATCCAGAATGCGATGGGGTTCAACAACAAAGGCAGTTACCATATGATCCAGAAACTGAAAAAGTTGAAGTTTCTGGACTATCCGATAGGCATCAATATCGGCAAAAACAAAAAGACTCCCGAAGTGGAAGCGCTCAAAGATTACGAGACACTTTTCAGGGCGCTTGGCGACTACGGCACCTATATGGTCGTCAATATATCGTCTCCCAATACGCCAGGTCTGCGAAATCTGCTAAACAAAACCTTTATCGAAGAGCTGTTTTCCATGGCCGGAGAGATTACCGACAAAGCGATACTGCTCAAAATATCTCCCGACATGAGCGAAAAGGAGGCTATAGAGTTGTCCATATCGGCCGTGGAGAATGGCGCAGCCGGCATAATAGCCACCAACACGACCACGGACTACTCTCTGTCTCCCAACGCCAAAGATTTCGGAGGCATAAGCGGAGCGCTGCTCAAAGATAAGTCCTTTTCGATGCTTCAGGCCATAGCCGGAGAGCTTTTCGGTCGGACACTGCTGGTTTCCGTAGGCGGTATAGATACTCCGCAGGAGGCATACAGACGCATAAAAGCGGGCGCTTCGCTTTTGCAGATATTCACTTCGTTCATTTACGAGGGGCCCGCTCTGATCGGTCGGATCAACAGGGATCTTGTCAGAATGCTCAAAGCCGATGGATACAAACACATCTCCGAAGCCATCGGATCGGATCTGAAAAAATGACGATATCTTTTCGAAGAATCTCCTTTGCCGGATTGGCGATCGATATATTGAAAAGACTCTTTTCATTGCGTTTAGAGTATACAGTCTCTAGACTGTCGGTGTTACTGATTCTTATATTTCCAGGAGTTGTCATGGCTGGTTCACTGCCCAGATACTATACCAAAAAGCTGAAAAACGGACTCGAAGTCTATGCGATACCGCTCCAAAACGGCAGCGGTGTAATAACTACCGATATCTTTTACAAGGTCGGCAGCAGAAACGAGATACTGGGCAAAACCGGTATAGCCCATATGCTGGAGCATATGAACTTCAAATCCACAAAAAATCTGAAGGAGGGGGAGTTCGACGAGATAGTCAAGGGTCACGGCGGCGTGAACAACGCCTCCACCGGTTTCGACTATACCCACTACTTCATCAAGAGCAGCAGTGATAACCTGAAAATGGCTCTGGATCTCTATGCCGAACTGATGGAGAATCTCAAACTGACCGACGAAGAGTTTCAAAAAGAGCGCAAAGTCGTGGCCGAGGAGAGAAGATGGCGTACCGACAACTCGCCTCTGGGTTATCTGTATTTCAGGCTTTTCAACACCCACTATGTAGAGCACAGTTATCACTGGACTCCCATCGGTTTCATGCACGATATCATGAACTGGAACATAAACGATATCAGAGAGTTTCACAAGAGATTCTACAGACCCGACAACGCTATCCTGATCGTTGCCGGAGATATAGATCCGCAAGAGGTCTTCGAAAAGGCCAAAGAGAGTTTCGAAGGATTGAAAAACACTCCAATGGACTCCTATTGTTCCCTCGTTGCGACCAATACACCTTCCGAGCCGGAGTTCGACGGAGCCAAAAGGGTAGAGCTCCACAAAGAGAGCAACAAGGTGGATACGATCGCCATAGCGTTTCCCATACCCAATTTCGAACACGAAGACCAGGTGGTTCTATCCGCTATAGCCGAACTGCTCAGCAGTGGCAAGAGCAGCAGGCTTCAACAGGAGCTGGTTCACAAACAGCAGATAGCCAATCAGGTCTTTGGGTACAACATGGAGTTGAAAGACCCCGGTGTATTTCTTTTTCTGGCCATGGCCAATCCGGGAGTCAAAGCCGAAGAGCTCGAAAAGTCCATAAAAGAGCAGATAGAGAGGCTCAAGAGAGGCGATGTGACTGACGAGGAGATGAGCAAGATCAGACTAAACACAAAAGTCGATTTCCTCCATTCGCTGGAGAGCTCTTCGTCTACCGCGGATCTTTTTGGGAGTTATCTCGCCAGAGGCAATCTAAAACCTCTTCTGGAATATGAGAAGAATTTGGATAAAATTACAGCCGAAAAGGTAGCTGAAGTAGCGAAAAAATATTTCGATTACGATAAATCTACCACAATCATTCTCAGAGGTTCGAAAAAATGAACGGGATCATTGACGGCGCCATGACAGCGCTGATCACACCATTTAGAAACGGCAATATCGACGAGTCGGTCTACGCGGATCTGATAAAGAGGCAGATCGCGAACGGTATAGACGCGGTAGTACCGGTAGGAACTACAGGCGAGAGCGCCACACTAAGCCACGAGGAGCATAAGCGCTGCATAGAGATAGCGGTCGAAGTTTGCAAAGGCAGTCCGGTCAAAGTGGTAGCCGGAGCCGGAAGCAACGCGACCCATGAAGCGATAGATATCGCCAGGCATGCGCAGGATTGTGGAGCGGATGCCATACTTTCCGTGGCACCTTACTACAACAAGCCTTCACAGGAAGGCATATATCGCCACTACAAAGCCATAGCGGAAGCGATCGAGATACCGGTAATGCTCTACAATGTGCCGGGCAGGACTTCGGTGGATATACACCCATCGACGATTTTTAGACTCTTTGACGAGATAGGCAATATCTATGCCGTCAAAGAGGCGACGGGAAGCATGGAGCGGGCTGTGGAGCTTTTATCGTCCAGGCCGGAACTTGCCCTGATCAGCGGTGACGACGCTATAGACTATCCTTTGCTGGCAAATGGCGCGCGAGGGATCATTTCGGTAACGGCAAATTTGTTGCCGGATATGAAAAGTTCGCTGGTGCACAAGGCGTTAGAGGGTGATTTCAAGGCTTCAAGAGCCCTGAACGACAAACTCTATCCATTGAACAAAGCCATGTTCATCGAATCCAATCCCGTGCCCATAAAAGCGGCGATGTATATAGCGGGGCTCATTCCAGCGCTCGAGTACAGGCTGCCGCTGGTGCCTCCGTCTGCAGAAAACATGAAAACTATCGAAAGAGTAGTGTCACAATACGAAATAGCAGGAGTATAGAGTATGCAAGATATTGAGAAAAAAACTCTGGTCATTACCGGCGCAACGAAAGGGATCGGCAAGGCAGTAGCGGAAAAATTTGCGGCCAATGGAGTGGATGTAGCGTTTACATACAACTCCAACGAAGAGGCTGCCGTGAAACTGGCCGATAGACTGGAGTCCGAATACGGGGTCAAAGCCAGAGCCTATCCGCTCAATATATTAGAGCCCGAGCAGTTCAAAAGTCTGTTCGAGAAGATCGACGAAGATTTCGACAGAGTGGATTACTTCGTCAGTAACGCGATGATATATGGCAGAGCGGTCGTAGGAGGTTATGGAAAGTTCATGAGACTCAAACCCAGAGGTCTGAACAATATCTATACCGCGACGGTCAACGCTTTCGTTATGGGGAGCCAGGAGGCCGCCAAAAGAATGCAGAAAGTCGGGGGCGGTTCCATTGTCACGATGAGCAGTACCGGAAATATGATATATATCGAAAACTATGCCGGACACGGCACCAACAAAGCTGCTGTAGAGGCGATGATGAGGTACGCCGCGGTAGAGCTGGGAGAACACAATATCAGGGTGAACGCGGTTAGCGGAGGGCCGATAGAGACAGACGCTTTGAGAGCCTTTACCAACTATGAAGAGGTAAAAGCCGAGACGATCAAGCGATCATCTCTAAATCGCATGGGGACACCGGAAGATATGGCCGGCGCTGTATGGTTTCTGTGTAGTGATGACGCTGGATGGATAACGGGCCACACTCTGGTGGTGGATGGCGGAACGACATTTAGATAGTTGGCATTTTTTTGATTCTCGGGGTCGTGGGTGGTGAATCCCATAGTTTTTTAGTGATTCTTTTCGTTCATTGCCGCATGGTTCGTACGAAGTCGTCAATGAAACGGCGCGAAGATAAAAAGGTATAGTTATGTACAATATTCCCAATCTTCTGGCTTTTATCCGTCTGTTGATGGCGCCGTTGATGTTTTTGCTGCTTGTGGACAGGGATCTGGGTATATTTCGGGGGATACACTACAGCTGGCTGGATTATTGGGCGGCTTTTATCTTCGTATTGGCGAGTGCGACCGATTTTTTCGACGGCTATATAGCTAGAACATTCGATCAGATCACCACTTTGGGAGCGATCCTCGATCCACTGGCGGACAAAATGCTTACACTGGCGGGTTTTTTGGGCTTGATGATGCTGGACAGGGCTTCACCGTGGGCGGTATATATCATCATTACCAGGGAGCTTTTCATTACAGGTTTGAGGGTTTCCGCCGTTTCACAAGGTATCGATGTTTCGGCCAGCTGGATGGGAAAAGTAAAGACAGTCGCTCAGATGTTCGCGATCGGTTTTCTTCTGATGGAGTGGCCAGGAGGCACCGTTTTGCTGTGGATCGCTGTCGCTCTGACACTCTACAGCGGCTACGAGTATGTGAAAGATTTTTTCAAAAAAGCCGTTTGAGATTTTTGAAGATAGCACGAAAGACTTCGACTATCTTGATTTCGTTATAGATTCGAGATGCTCGAGGAATCTGTCAGGCTCTATGAAACCGACCAGAAACTTGTCGGGCATCGGGTTGCCCTCTCTGTCGAAAAACAGAATATTCGGCGCTCCAAACACTCCGTAATGTTTAAGGAGTTTTTGTTCCTCTTTTGTGTTCGCGCTTATATCGATTTTGATAAATTTGAACTCTTTCAATTTGGCCGCTACTTTTTCGTCCGCGAATGTGATATGCTCCAGTTCGCTGCAGGCGGCACAATTTTTTTTGCCTATATCCACGATGACCGGTTTGCCTGCAGCCTTTGCTATTTCGCGTTTGAGTTTTTCGACAGAATACCCGGTGCCCTCCTGAGAGTTACGCATGTAGTCGTTTCGCGACGAGGGAGTGTCCGACACAAAGGGTTCAAGCGGATATAGAGGCGACTTGGAGCCTGACAGAGCGCCGACAAAGAGCATAGCTCCATAGAGAAGGAGCAGTATCGCCAGTGTCTGTATGTATTTTTGGGTTGTAGTTCTCTCTCCATGCGCGAACACATCCATAAAAATGGCAGAACCTGTAAAAAGGATGGAAAAGAGCAGCATATACAGCCACTCGGGAATCACTCCTCTTAGCACATAGAGCGCCATCATGAGCATGATTACACCAAAGAGTCTGGAGATTCTCGTCATCCACACCCCCGGTTTGGGAACAAATTTTTCAGCTCCTGCTCCCATCAGCAGCAGAGGCACTCCTGCCCCAACTCCCATCACGAAGAGAGAGAGTCCGCCTAGAACCGCGTCACCTGTCATAGATATAAATACGATGGCTCCACTTATGACCGGGGCTGTACAGGTGCCGACTATCAGGGCCGAGAGAGAGCCCATTATCATCGTACCAAGCACTCCTTTGCCTCTGGCGTTGTCGCTTGTGCGCGTCAATTTCTGCTGCCATGAAGAGGGGAGGGCGAGATCGTAGTACCCAAAAAGCGAAAGCGACAGAGCCAGGAATAGGGCCGATACGGGAAATATGACCCAGGGGTTGCTCATCTGCGCCTGCAGATCGAAACCGAGCAGCCCCGCTACCACTCCTATCACCGCGTATGTCGCAGCCATCGATACGACATATACGATAGATATGAAAAAAGCGGCGGGACGCTTACCGGAATCGCCGGATTTGGATCCGGATTGATTGACGATTATAGATGAGAGTATTGGTATCATGGGAAGTATGCATGGCGTCATCGACAGCATCAACCCGGCTATGAAGAAGAGCGCCAGTACGAAAAGCGTGCTCTCTCCGGCCAGAGCTTCGGCTATAGCGCCGCTGTTTCCACCAGAGGCCAATCTCGAGACCTTGTCTATCAGATTCTCTTTAGTGGGCGCGGTGTTTTTTTTCAGCTCTTTATTCGTTTTTTTCTGTCCAGTACCGGAATCGGATTTCTCTCTAATTTTGGTTTTTAGATCGAAACTGAAACTTTTTGGCTGATAGCATATTCCGCTGTCCGAGCACCCCGCCATATCCACTCTCAGAGTGAAAGTTCCGCTTTTTGTGTATTTGATGATTTCGTCAAGGGGGATTTTGAGTTTCATGTCACCGTAATACACATCGAACTTTTCATACTTCACCGGTTCCGGCAGCTTGACCTTCAGCTCTCTTTCGACTGGCTTTGTAAGTTTGAAGCGCAAATCTTTGGCGTAAATGTGTATTTTGTCACCCAGGGAAATCTCTATCACTACCGATTTGTCTTTTATGTGTGCTTTTGCCTTGAAAGCTTCGTCTGGCTTCAGAAAACCTTTGCTTGAGCTTATCTGAAACAGATTTGTCGCTTGCGCGTTGAGCGTTCCGAGACAGAACAAAAGCGAAAATGCGAGCACGATAATTCTCATTGCGGGATCTCCCTTTGGATAGGATGTCGTATGAATTTTCCGGGGCATTTCCGGATGGAAAAAACGCAGCGTAAAAAACTGCGCTATTCCCAATTTCGTTTCGCAATATACTCGATTTTATTTAACTGCCAATTAACGATTCATTTTTTCTGAACTTCACAAGTTTCAATAGAGTCTATATTTGACATAAATTATGATCTTGGTCTTCGTTCTTGGCCTCGGATAGTTCATATATGCCGTCTTTATCACCTCTATGGTTTGACGATCGAGAGCTTCCGAGCCTATCCTGCGTCTCAGTCGCAGTCCACTTATATCACCGTTGGGGTGCAGCCAGAACTGGACTATGTTGGTGCCTTGCTGTCCCATTCTCACCGCTGTCCTCGGGTAGCCGAGGTAGTTCAGAGTTCTTTGGGATATGATCATGATTTTTCTCAGATTTTCATCTATAAACTTTCTCTGGGCGCTGCTCATTCTGGAGTAACTGCTGCCGTAGAGGGAGTTTATTATGCCTCTGTTTCTTTTGCTGGGTCTGTATTTTCCTTTCGCGCTGCGTCTTTTTGTATTGCGCGCTTTTTGCGCTTTGAGTGTTTTCGTGATCTTTTTGTTCTGTTTTTGTGGAATTTTTTTCTTTTCCACCATGCGGTTTTTCTGTGTTTTTGGAGATGTTTTTTTCTGTATGGCAGTGCTGTTGTTGTTCTCTTTGGGTTGCGCGGTGATTTTACTTCTGGTGTCGAGCAGCTCTTTTTTGTCACTACCCTGCGCCACTTTGAACTTTTCCGATTTTCTTGGCGGAGGCGTCTCCTTTTGAGAGTTCGTTTTTTTTGGATCGCTTCTTTTTTGTATCGGTGGTGCAGGTTTTATCGGGGGTCTCGGTTTGGGTGTGCTTTTGGGTGATCTGGCTCCAGCCTTGGGAGGGAGAGTCTGTATCCTGTTGAGATCCAGGCTTATTTTGGTGATGTTGATAGCGCGCTCTCTGTGGCGCATATCTCTGGAGAGCCATATCAACAGAGCGAGCAAAAGCATATGCGCCAGCAGCGATATGATAAAGCCATACGAAAGTCTTATATTGTACTCCTGCTTTTTTGATCCCGGTGTGTCAGAGCTGGGTACTTCAGACACGGATCGATACTGTCCATAATCTATCTATTGGTTTCTCTTTGGCCAAATACCATGATAAAAATTGTATAATTTGCGAAATTATAGCCAAAAAGGACAACGATGAATTTCGAAAGGAGCAAAAGCGCGTTCGAAGAGGCGAACCGCTATATACCCGGCGGTGTCGATTCGCCGGTCAGGGCTTTTGGCAGCGTGGGGGGCACTCCTCCATTCATTGACAGGGGAGAAGGCGCTTATATTTTCGATATAGACGGCAACAGATATATCGACTATGTTCAGAGTTGGGGACCTTTGATATTCGGCCACAGGGACGGCTATATAGAAGATGCTGTACTCGAGGCGGTCAAGAGAGGCTTGAGTTTTGGCGCTCCGACTCTTTCCGAGACCGAACTGGCGAAGGAGATAGTCGATATTTTTCCGGCGATTGACAAAATACGATTTGTCAGTTCCGGTACCGAGGCCGTTATGAGCGCTTTGCGTCTGGCCAGAGGCGTCACGGGTAGAGACGAGATTGTCAAATTTTCGGGATGCTATCACGGTCACAGCGATTCGTTGCTGGTACAGGCTGGCAGTGGAGCGGCGACATTTGGCAACCCCAGCAGCCCTGGAGTACCTGCCGATCTGAGCAGACACACTCTTCTGGCGGAGTATAACGATATAGAGAGTGTCGAGAGGTGTTTCGACGAGAGTGATGGGATCGCTTGTGTGATTATCGAGCCCATCGCGGGAAATATGGGTCTTGTGCCGGCGGATGGAGTTTTTTTGAAGCGGCTGAGAGAGATCTGCGATAAAAACGGAACGATTTTGATATTTGACGAAGTCATGAGTGGTTTCAGGGCCTCACTGAAAGGCGCCCAGGGATTTACAGATGTGGAGCCCGATATGGTCACTCTCGGGAAGGTTATCGGAGGCGGTATGCCTGTAGGGGCTTTCGGAGGGCGCAAAGATATCATGTCTTCGTTGAGTCCCGAGGGTCCAGTCTATCAGGCGGGAACATTGAGTGGCAATCCTGTCGCAATGGCTGCGGGACTGGCATGTTTGAAAAAGATCAGATCGGACGAAAAGCTATATGACAATCTGGGCAAAAAAGCCCGGAAGCTCATGGGTGGATTTGAAAAAGCCGCGGCAGATGCCGGCGTAGATATCGTGACTCAGACGAGAGGAAGCATGTTTGGATTTTTCTTTTGTGCCGAAGAGGTGAAAAATTTCGAAGACGCAAAAAAAGGAGATAACGATATCTTCAAGCGCTTTCACAGAGGCATGCTCGAGCGTGGGGTTTATCTGGCATGCTCATCGTACGAAACAGGTTTCATCAGTACCGCGATAAGCGACGATATGATAGACGAGACGATATATCACGCCAAAGATGTGATGAGAGAGATTGGTTAAGAGATCCGATATGAACGAAAACGATCCTAAAATGAAAAAGATCGTGACGGCTGCCGACGGGCTCAGTCTGGGCATATCGATAGTGGTCGCGATACTGATGGGTGTGGCTATCGGGATAGGACTCCAGAAACTGACGGGACAGAGATGGGTTTTGTGGATAGGCGTGGTCATAGGCGTGGGGGCTGCGTTGAGAAATATCCAGATCGCCTATGTCAAGCAGAAGGCTTCTCTCGACGAGCTCGCCAGGGATCCTCGCTACAGGAATTCCCGATTCGATGACGAAGAGGACGAATGAGTTGAGACGGCGTATCGCTATTTCGTTGATAATAAGTGATTTTCTACTGGCTGTTTTTGTGTATGTCTTTGGAGATATCCCGATGCTTGTCAGTTCGCAAATCGCTTTCTGGAGCTCGGTTCTGATCATAATCGCCTCTTTCGACAGCTACAGAAACATGGTCAAGAAAAGATTGGAGACCATTGGCGAGATACCGGCCGAAGAGAGAGACGCGACAGCCAAAATCGAAGACCCCTACGATCTATATGACGAAGAGGATTCCGACATATCCGAAAAATCGGTAAAAGAGCTCATAGATGAAGAGAGACTCAGAATGAAAAAGCAAAAAAGAAGTCCTGTTTCGATAGCCAGAGATTCGGCCGCGATGTTTTCGTTGACCAGACTGGGCGCGTATCTGGTGCTGGTAGTGGGTTTTTTCTATCTCAGAGGAAGCGGCAACTGGCACGCGGGTGCGTATCTGCTCTCACTGGCATTGCCTGTGACCGTAATAGTGGCGCTCCTGATCAATGCGGAGAGTGTCGATGGGTAGGAGATGGTATAGAAAACCCGGTTACTGGATGGTGGCTCTACTGATCGTGCTGCCTCTGGGATACTATGGCTACAATAGCTTTCTCGAGTGGAAAGCTCGCAAAGAAGCTTTCGATAGATTGACCGCGTTTGGCAATGGGGTAATCGGTCATATGAAAAAGGGTGATTTTTATGATCTGCAGTCACTTTTTGCCTATGACGAGCACGCCAAGCCCGCTATAGAGGATATCGCGATGTTCATCTCCACCGCCGAGATCGAAAGGGCCACGATAGAGGAGTGGGGTGAGTGGAACGAAACGGATACGATGGCCACCCTGAATGGTTTGCTCAAAACAGACAAGGCCGATACTCTGCCGGTACGCATCATGATAGTCAAAAACGGCGACAGGCTTTTTTTGAGATGGGTAGAGATCAAAAACAGGAAACTCGGCAAAAAAAACGAAGGTTTTCCGCTCGATATCGATCTTGGTATAGAGTCCAACCAGTCTTCTTTGGAAGATAACGCTTCAGTTCACTGACGCGTTCGTGATTTTCACAGGATGCTGTTTGCTGTTTATGGCTTGCCTATTCGTTCCAGGATATCAAAGATATCTTTCGGTATCCTCTTTATTTTGCCATTGACTACATAAACCAGCTGTACTTCCATTCTGAAAAGCGCTGTACTGTCTTTGAATATCTCCTGTGTCAGTGCCAGTGAAGTGTGTTTTATCTCCTTTGGTCGGCTTTTTATTTCGAGCAGATCTCCGAGCTTCGCGCTGGACAGAAAGTCTGCCGTTATCTTTCTGACGACAAATCCGCTCTCGTCCCCCTCGGCAGGCATCATGCCTCTTTTGAAAAACTCCTCGCTCCTCGCTCTTTCACAAAAGTTCAGATATTTGCTGTGATAGACGATCCCACCGGCATCGGTGTCCTCGTAATAGACCCTTATCTTCACTCTCTAACCCCCGTATATTGGGCATTTTACAGGCTCTCATTGTCGAGTGTGCCCACAACTGTGCCCATTTTTTCTATTTTCTCAAGACGAACTTCGTCGTTTTCTTCGATGAATTTCGTATAAATTTCGAGTGTAATGGAGACATTTTTATGCCCCAGCATTTTGCTCACCCAGGCAACATCCACACCCTTGCTGATTGACTGTGGTGCGTATGTGCATCTGGTATTGTACAAAGGTCTGGCTTTGATGCCGGTCTCTAGGGGTATCTATTGAGAATGCGTGCCTT
>CAZYUW010000120.1:0-3236 GCA_964650685.1 uncultured Nitratifractor sp. | reverse complement strand
CTGATGGCGAAATAGTGAAACTGGAAACATAGTTCCGGCGATATGTATGGGTTTGGGAACTGCTCATGTGGCAACTGTATATTTAGTCCTATCGATTTGGCTCCCACATCGTATGCCCCTCTGTTTGCGGCCTCCATGATTCCGGGTCCCCCGCCGGTCATAACGATTATCCTGTTGTCTTCGGGCCCCTCGCCACTCATCCCCACCAGTCTGCCAAGCTCCCTCGCATCGTCGTAGTATCTGCTGAGTTCGAGCATCTTTCTGGCTGACGCAATCTCCAATATATTGTCCGGATCTTCCTGCATGAGTCTATTTAGTCTCTCCAGCGCATCTCTCTCCTCCCGAATACGCGCACTGCCAAATACAACTATCGTCTGCTCTATCCCAAGCTCCGACATTACCTCTTCGGCTTTGAGGTAATCCAATTGCAGGCGTACCCCTCTGGCAGCGTGACCCTTCAGGAAATCCTCATCTTCCAACGCGGAAATACACTCTTCCCTCTCCAACGACGATGGCTTCATTTCGCGCTCCTCTTTGCGTTCTTCCGGATTTTCGTTTTTGAGCCTCTCTTGCTTTCTTTTTTATCAGGAGGATACAGATCGTACTTTCTGCCCTCTTTGCAAATAGATGGATCTATCTTTATCTCTTTTCTTATGTGCTCTTTGAATCTGTCCATTTTATCCCTTTCGCCATGCACCAGGAAAACCTTTCCCAGTCTCGAAAAGCTCTTCATCCATCTCGTCAAACCTTTCTGATCCGCGTGAGCGGAAAATCCGTTTATCGTATGGATAGTGGCTTTTACCCTGATCTTTTCGTGGTATATCCTGATCCACTTGGCTCCATCGACTATCTCTCTACCCAGTGTGCCTGCGGCCTGATAGCCGACAAAAACCACGCTGTTGCGGCGATTCCAGATGTTGTGCTTGAGATGATGCAGTATCCTGCCCCCGGTGCACATACCGCTTCCGGCTATTATCACCGCGCCTTTCTCTATAGTGTTGATCCTTCTGGACTCTTCGGTATCTACGGTAAAATGAAGATCGGGAAAGTAAAAAAGATCGCCATCTCTTCTATAGAACTCCCTGCATTTTGGACCCAGTTTTTCCGCATACGCGGAAAAGACGGCAGTAGCCCGGATTGCCATCGGCGAATCGAGAAAAACTTTACATCTGGGGAGCTCACGATTCAGGTACATCTCTTTGAGCAGACAGAGGATATCCTGAGTTCTCTCAATCGCGAAAGAGGGTATGATCACATTGCCTCTGTTCAGCAGAGTGTTTCTAATCACCTTTTTGAACTCGTCGATACTCAGATCCATCGGCTTGTGATTTCTGTCGCCATATGTCGACTCGATGACAAGCGAATCGGCTTCTCTTCCATCGCTCAGATACGGGAGTACGATCTCCTCTCTATCACCCAGATCACCGCTAAATACCGTCGATCTCGCTTTGCCGTTCTCTTTGTGATGTATTTCCACAAAAGCCGCACCCAGAATATGGCCTGCCGGCATGAACACCACACTCACACCTTTACCTATCTTGAGTTTCTTTCCAAAATCGGCATGAACAGTTGGAAGAAGCCACACACTCTCCACATCTTCGGTCGTATACAACGGCTTCTTTACCCTGGACTCCTCGCCTCTGCGTTGAGCCTTCCGGTACTCCACTCTATACTCCTCCTCCATCAGGTGGGCAGCATCGAGAAGTACGATATTTGCCAGCTCGAATGTGGGTCGAGTAGCCACGATAGTTCCGGCGAATCCCTCTTTGACGAGCTTTGGGAGTCTTCCGACATGATCGAGGTGGGCATGTGTCAAAAGCACAACATCGATAGAGGATGGATCGAAAGCGAACGGCTCTTCGTTGCGTCTCTCTTCTCTCCCCTGAAACATTCCGCAATCGACCAGTATCCGTACTCCATTTTGCGTCTGCAGCATATGGCAAGAGCCTGTAACTGTTTCGTCGGCTCCAAAGGATTGAAAAATAGCCATGGTGCACCTTTAAACGGACTCTTCTGCTTTATAGTAAAGAAGGTCCAAAAATAGTGATATCAGGAGAAAACAATTGTGTGGAAGCTCTTTGCGGCACCAGCTTTGCCGCAAAACTCTGCACCGCAATACAAAATGAAGGGCGCGGAAAAACATGAATTTATTTTCACTCGCAACGCTAACGACTAACTCTTGAGCATCGCGAGCGGGGTCATAGGTTTTTTGACTGTTTCTGTCTCTCTGGCGACCTCTCCCCGTTTTTTCCTGTCACCAGAAGTCACGGAGCGCTTTTTTTCTGCACTCTCTCTTTTTCCAGGAATGGTACTTAGCATCTTGAGAGGATCGTTGCCACCAAAAGAGTGGCTCCTGGATCTCCTCGCCACCCTGGGAGCGTTTCTCGATATCGGACGATCGACTCTGACCGGCGGAGAGCCAACGATTACGACAGGGGTGCCTATATTGGCCCAGTAGTACATCTTCTGCGCAAAACCGTTCTCGAGGCGAATGCATCCGTGGGAAGCCGGATAGTTTGGGACATAGCCCAGATGCATGGCTATCCCATAACCCGTAATCCGCAGCATATAGTGCATCTCTGCGCCTCCGTTGGGCTCGGGATATCTGCTTGAGACATGATCTATATCTTTTTCCAAGACTCTGAAATGTCCAGTTGGAGTACGCCTGCCAGGCCTTCCTGTGGATATCCATCCACTGAACTGCAGCTTCCCGTCCTCATATGCATACGCCTCCTGTTTGCTGAGATCGACGACGATCTTTTTGGAGGCAAAAGCTGGAGCTGCAATTACAAATATGGACGCAAAAAGTATTGTAATTAATCTCATTGGCTCTCCAATATCGGATTTTTATAGATGATTGTAGCATAATATGCTATGTATCGCAACCGATGGCAACAATCCTGTCGCTGCACCATTCAGCCAAAGAGATATCGTGAGTGATCAGCAATATACCCAGTCTGTCCAGAAAACCTATGAGTAGCTTCATGGTCTCCAGCTGTGTAATGTTGTCCAAGGCACTGGTGGGCTCATCGCAAAGCAAAATATCAGGTTTCATCAGCAATGCTCTGAGTATACTGCACCTCTGCAGCTGACCACCGGAGAGTTCATGAGGCAGTTTGTCGAGCAGTTTTGCATCCAGCGAAAGCGCGACGATATACTCATCCATTCCGGAGCGATCCGTGGCGACATCCGATATCTGGTCCAAAATCGTGTAACTAGGATGGAACGATGTGTAT
>CAZYUW010000119.1:0-21529 GCA_964650685.1 uncultured Nitratifractor sp. | reverse complement strand
TATGATCCCTTCCCGTACATCTTCGGCATTAGGCAATCCAAGGTGCTCTTTGGGTGTTACATAACACAACATGCTGGCGCCATGCCAGCCTCCTACCGCCGCTCCGATGGCGGAACTGATATGGTCGTATCCGGCACCTATATCTGTAACCAGAGGTCCCAGTATATAGAATGGAGCATCATGACAGTACTCTCTCTCCAGTTTCATATTTCTTTCTATCTGGTTCAGCGGTACATGTCCGGGTCCCTCTATCATCACCTGCACATCTTTTTCCCACGCCCTGAGCGTAAGTTCGCCCAGCACCTTCAGTTCGCTCAACTGCGCCTCGTCGCTCGCGTCGTGCAGGCAGCCCGGGCGCAACGAATCTCCAAGAGAGAGGGCGACATCGTATTTTCTGCATATATCCAGAATATCGTCGAAAGCCTCGTAGAACGGATTTTCTCTATGGTGATGCATCATCCACGCCGCCATCAAGGAACCGCCCCTGCTGACGATACCCATCTTTCGTCTGGCCACATGGGGCATGAAACGCAGTAAAAAACCGGCGTGTATCGTAAAGTAGCTCACCCCCTGAAGTGCCTGTTTTTCCAGAGTACGAAGCATGATATCTATATCGAGGTCCTCTATTTTGTCGTTGATGTCGTGGAGTATCTGGTACATCGGCACCGTCCCTATAGGGACACTCGAGTGAGCTATGACCGCTTCTCTTATCCTGTCCAGATCGCCTCCGGTGCTGAGGTCCATGATCGTGTCGGCTCCATATTTCAGACATATATCGACTTTTTCTATCTCTCCATCGACATCGCTTGCCAGCGCGGAAGATCCTATATTGGCATTGATCTTGCATTTGACGGCCATTCCGATCGCCATCGGTTCCAGATGGGTGTGCTTGACATTGGCGGGTATGATACATCTCCCTCTGGCGACCTCTTTTCTCAGAAACTCCGCATCAATCTTCTCTTTCGCGGCGACAATCCTCATCTCTTCGGTTACAATCCCTTTGCGCGCATAATGCATCTGCGTACGCACGGCGTCACCTTCATGCAGTTTCAACCATTCGCTTCTACCCACTCTGCACCTTTCTGATCGGATATGTGTATTATTTGGAGTTATACCAGCCCAATCTTAAATGGAGCATAAAAAGATAGAATCTGGATAAAATTTGTCCTATTTTTTACACCTCTACAAAACATAACGACTGTTTATATTGATTATAATGTTTCGAAAAGTATCGTTTTATAGTACAGATAAGATATATTGTGTATAATTTCGTTACATAAATTGCTCGTTAACAGTTCGAAACTGGAAACCCAAAACAACAAACAGAATAGCGCAAAGGAGAGAGCTGGCGTGGTGGATTTTGCGATGGAGCGGGAGAAGATGTATGCGGATGAGTGATGTAACTCTGATCCTGCTGGCTGCAGGCGGATCTACGAGATTCGGTTTGGCAGCGAAAAAGCAGTGGCTGTATCAGGATGAAAAACCTTTGTGGCTCAAAGTAGCGGATGATTTTCGAGAGAATTTCGAATTTGCCGAGATCGTTATTGTGGCTCCTCCGTCAGAGACGGGCTATATGGGGCTTTTTTGTGGTGACCGTATTGTATCCGGAGGGAATAGTCGTTCGGAGTCTCTGGCCAACGCGCTCGAAGATATACGGACACCATACGCTCTGGTCAACGATATCGCCCGTTGTTGTCTCGATATTGAGATGATAAAAGGGATACTCTCCCGCAAAGGAGAGGCCGATGTGATTGTGCCGGCGCTTAAAGTGGTCGATACAGTCTATTATGGAGACAAAGCCGTAGATCGCGACAAGATAAAAATGATACAGACTCCACAGTTGAGCAGAACCGATATTCTCGCAAAAGCTCTGGCGGCGGCGGCGGAATTTACCGATGAAAGCAGTGCTGTTGCGGCTATTGGCGGCAGTGTGAGATTTGTAAACGGTTCTCAGGCCGCTCAAAAACTGACCACACTGGACGATCTGCGCAGATTGCCATGTCTGTCTCCTCCATCTTCGAGGACATTTGCGGGTTTCGGGATAGATACCCACGCTTTCGAGGAAGGAAGAAGTATGCTGCTTGGGGGCGTGAAGATCGATGCGCCTTTCGGTTACAGGGCGCACAGTGACGGGGATGTGTTGATACACGCACTTATAGATGCCCTGCTCGGCGCGGCAGGCATGGGGGATATAGGGGAGCACTTCCCGGATACGGACGAAAGTTATGCAGGTGCCGACTCCACAGAGTTGCTCGAAGAGGTGATGTCGCTCATACGCGGCGTTGGGCTGGAACCGGCGCATGTGGATTTGACTATATTGACCGAGACCCCCAGGCTCTCCGGATACAAAGGCGCCATGCGAAGCTCATTGGCGAAAATTATGAATATATCGGAGCGAAATATCAATATAAAAGCCACAACATCCGAAAAAATGGGATTTATAGGTCGCAAAGAGGGCACTACTGTACATGCGGTGGCTACATTGGGATACTACAACTGGATGAAAGAGATATCATGAAGGTGATCATTGTAGAGAACGAACTCTATCTCGCCCAGAGCATAGCGGCGAAACTGGGTGAATTCAATTTCGAGACGGAGATTTACAGTTCCGTCAAAGAGGCGATGGGGGGATGGGCGGATGTCTATCTGCTGTCCACAAGTTTGCCGGGACAAAATGTGATCCCGCTGATCAAAAAGGCAAAAGACAAAAACATCATACTGATGGTCAACTACATAAACAACGATACGGTTGGGGAGCCACTGAAGGCGGGAGCCAGAGACTATATACTCAAGCCGTTCATGATCGAGGAGCTGATCAGAAAGATAGAGCACTATCACGAATACAGACTTCTACAGGAGAGAAACAGATTTTTCGTGGAGTATACGGAGGAACTTTTCAGGGAGATAGAGCTGGACATAGATATCATGAACCTTTCTCTGCCTGTCGTCGTCAGAACAAATTACCAGCGAATCGCGGACAAACTGGCTCTGCGGCTCAATATGATCGAAAAGAACACCCTGCAGATGATCTCACTGGCGCATAGTGGATGGAAAAAGCGCATGGCTCGGCTCGACGATTCACACATATGGTTCATTACTCATCTGGAAAAGCTGAAAAAAAGTGAACTGGAGTATCTTTTTTCAGCGATTGAGGATAAAAGGTTTTTGATGACGGACTGTTCGGGTACGGTTGAAACGCCTTTCGAGACCATCACTCTCAATTGCGACAGTAAACTTTACGATCAAAACGATATATTGACCATAGATGAGTATGTGCAATATATCGTCAAGACATTTCAGTACAAATTCCCGGATACGGAGTTGAGCAAAAAACTCGGTATCTCCCGCAAAAGCCTCTGGGAAAAAAGGAAAAAGTATGAGCTCTTCAAGAAAAAATAGATCCCTTCATATCGATACCGAGGCTTTATCGACTCTGGCTCTGGTACAGGAGGGACTGCTCTATCCCGTAGAGGGGTTGATGTGCGCCAAAGAGGCCGAAGAGGTGGACGCGATTAGGAGTTACAGGGGTGTGCCTTTCCCTTTTTCTTTCATACTTGCTCCCAGGGGAGAGAGAAACCGCAATACCCTTTTGGCCGCGAAGGAGGGGGATGAGCTGGATCTGATCTGTGATGGAAAGAGAGTGGGTCGCCTGACGGTGAAAGAGGTCTTTGGGATAGATCCCCGCAGCCGTCTCGTCAATATATATGGTTCATCGGATCCGGCTCATCCAGGCGTCAAAAATACGATGGGCAGACTGGGGGATCTGGCCGTGTGCGGACCCTATGAAGTGGAGTACGAACCCATCAAAGATACGATCAGATCGATAGAGCGCATGATACAAAAGACCGGCGCGAGAAAGATATCCGCCATGATGCTCGCGGCCAATCCTCTCAATCGGGCGCATGAAAGGATGATACGACAGAGTCTGAGTGAGAGCGATATGACAGTGCTTTTTCTCAGAAAACCGTTCACCGAAGAGGGGCTGCGCTATGACATAAGGCTCAACGCGCTCAATATTTTTATCGACAACTTTCTTCCCAGAAACAAAGTTGTCGTCGTTCCTTTCGAAAATACATACATATTCGCCGGTTACAACGAGCTTATACTGGACGCGCTGCTGGCCAGGAACTACGGATGCAGCGAACTCGTTATAGGAAAGAATCATGCCGGGCTGGGAATGTACTACGATCAGAACAAAATCAATTCGATGCTCGACACTTTGAGCGGAATCGATATAGAGATCAGAACGACAGACGAGTATGTCTATTGTGATACATGCAAAACGCTGGTCAGCACGCAGACCTGTCCACATGGCCAGCACCATCATATACACTATCACTCCAATTCCATAATGACCTTGATACTCAACGGCATTTTGCCGCCCACCATACTGGTCAGAAAAGAGGTTTCGGCCAACATCATAGCCTCTCTCTTTCCGGACAGGATAAAAAATCTGCAGGAGACATATTATTCCCTTATGCCAAGTTCGGGACTGCTCGAGGAGAAGAGTGACGAGCAGTTCTATATCAAGCTAATGGAGCTCTATCAGACAACCTCTCTCAATTAAAGGTGACGAATGGATATCAGAAGATTTTTTCTTACATTCTCTGGTCTTGGATCGAGGAAAAACGGTACGATACTCGCGATATCGACAGCAGCGATTCTGGGCTTTTTCATACTATGCTGTCTGAATGGAGAGTCTCTGTTTATGCTGGCATTTGCCGCGGCCATCGTGGCGATATTCGAAATAGACAGATATTATGGAGGCGACTCGCGAGCTTATGACGACGCCATAGTTGTGGACAAAGTGGTTGGAGTGTGGCTGGCAGAAACTGTGGCCACCCAGACACCCTCTGGGGTATCCGGTTTCTATGGTCTTGTCGCTGCCTCTGCACTTGGAGCGGTACTGTTTTTTGTGTTCGCGAAGTATCGCCCATCCACCATAGGCTGGATAGGCGAGAGGATCAAAGGCGGTCTCGGTGCTGTACTCGACGATATAGTGTCTGGATTCGCGGCCGGAGTGCTGAGTGTCTTGCTGCTCAAGGCGGCTTTCGCTCTATCGGCTTTCTGGTGATCTCTCGCGAAAGAGACGAATCGTTACACTTTGTTTGCCGGATCCTCAAACGCCTTGCGAAAAAATAGCTTTCTCAAGATAAAATCAGTACAATTGTCTACCATAAGAAAATCACATAAAAACTGAAATGGAGGATGAAATGAGCGACAAGTTCGAGCAGGATTCACTGGAGTATCACCGAGCGCAGAGCGAATTCGATACAAACGGAAAAATAGGAACTCTCCTGACCAAGCCATGCGATACCGAAAAAGAGCTGGCGATGGCCTACAGCCCAGGCGTGGCCTATCCTTGCCTGGAGATCGAGAAAGATATAGACAAGGCATACGATTATACCAACAAAGGCAATCTCGTGGCCGTCATCAGTGATGGTACGGCAGTTTTGGGTCTTGGCGATATCGGACACCTCTCATCCAAGCCGGTCATGGAAGGTAAGGCTGTACTTTTCAAAACATTTGCCAATGTGGATGCCATAGATATAGAGGTCAACACAAAAGATACAGACGAGATCATCGAGACCGTCGCCCGCATAGCCGACAGCTTTGGAGGAATCAACCTCGAAGATATCAAAGCTCCCAAGTGTTTCGAGATAGAAGAGCGTCTCAAAGAGATCTGTGATGTTCCAGTATTCCACGACGACCAGCACGGTACGGCCGTTATCACTACCGCTGGATTGATAAATGTGCTCGAGATGACTGGTAAGCCGGTAAAAGATCTCAAAGTCGTTGTCGTTGGAGCGGGAGCTTCCGGTATCGCCTGTGCCAACATGTACAAGGCTCTGGGTGTTGAGAATATAACCATGCTCGACTCCAAAGGTGTCATCCACAGCGGCAGGGACGATCTAAACAAATACAAGCAGCAGTTTGCCTTCGAAACACCCGATCGAACCCTCGAAGATGCCATGAAGGGTGCCGACATGGTTCTCGGCCTCTCCGGTCCCGATCTCATCAAGCCCGAGTGGGTCAAGACGATGTGCGAAGAGAGCCCTATTATATTCGCCTGCGCCAACCCTGTGCCAGAGATCATGCCTCCTCTGGCCAAAGAGGCGCGCCCAGATGTAATCGTCGGTACCGGCCGCAGCGATTTCCCCAACCAGGTCAACAATGTTCTGGGCTTTCCGCAGATTTTCCGTGGCGCACTCGATGTGAGGGCGACCAAGATCACCGAAAACATGAAGATGGCCGCCTCCCGCGCTCTGGCCGCACTGGCCAAAGAGCCCGTACCGGATCATGTTCAGCAGGCGCATGGCCGTGACGATATGGAGTTTGGTCCCAACTATATCATCCCCTCTCCGTTCGATCGCAGAGTGTTGATATATGTCGCTTCGGCAGTAGCTCAGGCCGCTATAGAAGATGGTGTGGCCAGAGTCAAGGATTTCGATATCGAAGCATACAAAGAGAAGCTGCAGCGACTGGCCGATCATCTCGACGGCAAACTGTAACTGCTCCCAATAGTTTTCGAAGCGGCATATTCAAGCGGCTTCGGAGGCATGTCGGAGTACTCTTTATTCGGCCCTCTCTTCCTTGTCCAGAACTATCCAAAGCAGTAGAGCGATACCGATGGATAGATTCAGCCAGCTGCCACCATCCTCGAAGATTTTTTCCAAAAGCAGATATATGGTGCTTTTGATAGAGTCGGCTTCTGTCGTGTAATTGGCATGAGCCCAAACAGCTATCTCTTTTCCGTAAACAAATCCAACGATTTCCGGTATGATAAAAAAGATCAGCACTCCCAATATGCCCCAGATACTTCTGTCGGGTTTTATGGATTTGGCGGTATGGGCCAATACGGGGTTGGCGCGCGCGCGATGCGCCGCTCTTTTGAGACGCTCTTTCATGCTGCGAATTTTATCCAAATATAACCGTTTTCTTCAATATCGACCCGAAACCACCGAAATATTTGTTTTTATATGTTATAATATAAAAATCTCACTTTTCTACAAAGAGGGAAATCAAAGCGCACGCAAAGAGAGCTTCATGAGATGAAAAGAGCAGCAGAGAGATCCAGGGCATTCTCGCTCAAAGCGCTATCCATCATAGTCGCAATCACCGCTGTTTTGCATGGAGCAAACGAGTGCGGTATCGAGAGTCCTGGGGCTGACTCTATCGTTTGTGGAGGCTCCGGCTACCCAAGTGGTATCAGCTATGGCAACTCAGACGGTTTGACTCTTACGCTAAGCAACGCTTCCATGAGTGTCGGCGACAGAGGGGCGCATCTGACATCCACAGCTTTTACGCCGGTTGCCAACGACCTGGTCATTCATGCAGACTCTTACTCTTTGATCTCCACTACTCAGGTTGGTGCTTACGGTATTTTGGCATACCATCCAAACAGCAACTCGACAGGAGATGCTCGCATCGATATGAGATCAGGCACCATCAGAACAACTGGTAATTTCGGATATGGGCTTTTTGCCAGAACACGGGGCGTACTTGGCGATGCCGAAGCGGAGTTGAATGGTGGGAGCATACAGACACATGGTTGGGTCGGCATAGGAATCTACTCCAGGGTGGAAAATGCTTCCGCTGCAGGTTCGGCTACATCTGCCATCAATGCAGGCACGATAGATACCTGGAATCAGTGGGGGCTGGGTCTATATGCCTATAACAACAGCTCGTCGGGTGATTCTTCCGTCATCATCAATGGCGGAACTATCCATACCAGGAACACTTCGGCATATGGGGCGATGGCATATATACCCAACTCTTCAGGCAGTGGTGACGCTATCGCCGTCATGAATGCAGGGAGTGTGCTGGTGGAGGGATCCAGCAGTGTCGGTATATATGCGTACAACCATGGATTGGGTGGAGCCTACTCCACGATGAACGACGGAAACATCACATTGACCTCCAGCAGTGGTCTTTACGGTTATGGTGTCGAGACCTGGATAGACAACATCTCCAGCAGTGCGGACGCTGTAAGCGCTATACATGGCGGCAGTGTTCATGTCTCGGCTGTAAACGCTTCCGCAATATACTCCGAAAACAATGGCACCGGCACCGCCCGTGCTGTCGTCGACGGCGATTCGGTATTGTACTCCGTTGGCAATTCAGGTAATGGTATTGGGGTCGGAGTTTCACGGGCCGCAGCTTCTTATAGTATCGTTGCAGGTGGCAATGCGGAGGTGCATGGCAGTATGGTATCTGGCGCGGGTATTCGCATAGACAGCGTTGCTGGCAGCAGCGGCACCGTGTACATAGGTGCCAATACTCTGGTAGAGGGCGCTTCGGCAATAGTGGATAGAGCGGGAGATACCAGTGTCGATATGGGAGGGGTTTTGCGTGGCAACGGAATCTATATGGGGGATGGAAGTGACATTGTAAATATATACTCTAATGCCGATATAAGCTCTTTGCCTCGCCTGGATGGTGGCGACGATACATCCGTCGCCGATGGCTGGATCGACCATCTACGTTTGACAGGTCAAAATATATCGAGAAGCGGATCAGACCTGCTCAACTGGGAGATATTGAGCGTAGATGGGGGATCGCTCGGGATTACGGGAGGTTCGATAACGGTTGGATCCGATCCTGGTACCGGTCTGAGGATCGTAAACAGTGCCAGGGTCGATGCGGGTAATTCATTGGTGCTCAACGGCAATCTTTTTACAGCCTCTGCAGGTGTTTTCGATCTCAGCGGAGGTGGTGCCGGAACATACAGGGTGACAGGTTCGGTGACAAATGGTGGAAGCATTGATATGCGAGATGGTTTCACGGGCGACAGGCTGGATATAACGGGGGATTATAGTGGTGGAGGCGTATTGGCCCTGGATGTGGATACCGCTGCAGGAGTCGCAGATACGATGCACATAGTTGGCAACAGCAACACATCGACCACAACGATAATGGTGAGGAATATCACGCCGGGATTGTCTTCGGGCACACCTATTTTGCTTGTCGATGTCAACGGAACATCTTCGGCTGGCGACTTCAGGCTGGGTGCCGCGGGTGTATACGGCTACTCGATGCTCTATAGCGGGTCTGCCTTTTTCCTGAATCCATCCACCAGGCTGAACGGTACCGGTGCGGTCTATCAGGCTTTTTCAAGTGTCATGAGGGTGTTTTGCAGGCCATCTACGCTCAGAGAGCGCAAAGGAAGGGATTATCGAATATACGACGAGGGCAAAGGAGAAGGGTGGCTCAGGATCAGGAGTGAGCACGATAAAGGCGAGTTCAGCAAGCAGAGTGTTTTTGAGAGGGATTTTAGCAGCATACAGATTGGAGCGGACATGATATTGTCGCATGGCAAAAAGGACGAGTGGGTAGTTGGTCTGAATGCCAGACACTCGCATTTGAGCAGTGGCATAGACAACCCTCTTGGCAGTGGCGGGATATCTTCGACCGCATATGGTATTGGAGCCACAATCACATGGTATGGCCCTGAAGGTATCTATCTGGATATACAAAGCGCTGTCGATTTCTGCGAGAGTGATCTCTCGTCCGATGTGGGAGCTTCTATCAAAAGCGATTATACCTCTACTGCCTATATGGTAAGTCTGGAGGGTGGATACCCGATCCCGCTCGATAGAGAGAATAGACTGATTCCCCAGATGCAGTTGAGTTGGGGCAGAGTGGGAGGCATGAGAGATTTTATAGACAAATGGGGAGAGTTTGTAGATATGGGGGATAGCGAATCTCTGTTGCTCAGGGCGGGTATCTTGTATGAGCATGAAGTTCATGATAGTGCGAATGCCGCCTCGGAGCACTTCTATATATCTGGAAATATCTTTTACGATTTCGATCCGGACAGCAGCGTCGAAATAGACAATCTCAGATACAAAGCCGGACTTTCGGAGAAATGGGGTGAGTTATCCGCGGGCTGGAGCAGAGAGAGTGAACGAAACAGGCTCTATGCGGAGATCTCTTATGGACACAACCTGGGAAGCGATGAATACTATCACGGTATCAAAGTAAATGCCGGCATCAGCATCAAGTGGTAGGGTACGCGGTATTTGTTATTCTGTTTGGAGGCATTCGTAATGATCGGGCAAATTAAAAAGAGACTACTTTCGGACAAAAATATTTCCAAAGTTTTTAAAATCGCCATAAACAGGAAAATCAAGGATATTGGACATATAACCGTTTTTGATATCGATTCGAAGAGTGAACGCGTGAAGATAGTTCTTATGCTTGAAGAAGAGTCGGAATTGCTTGATATATCGGTAAATAACTATATATTGGAAGAAAATGAAAAGGGTGTATTTTTAATTGTCAAAGAGTTGAGTGCATCGAAAAAATGGTTAAGCAATTTTGTCAAAAGATTTATTTGCGGTAAAAAAATAGAACTCCCTCCAAAAATTGCAACCGCCCTGAAACTGGCCGGTTATGTTTATAAAAAAGATACGGATGAACTCAACGCGAAATCGATCCAAAAAGCAGGATCCAGAAATTTTATACTATCAGAAAAATAGAGGCTGAAACCACTCAGCCTCCAACTCTGTTGTCAGTACGATCTCAGGTATTTGGCAGAGGACCACCCTGTGAGATTGCCGTATCGAATGCGACACCATCTATATCTGCACTCCAGGATCTCTATGCCGGAAGCGTTGGGAGGCAGATCGCCTATGCGTCTGTATCTCGTTGATGGCCCGGTGCGTACCGCCAGAGTATCGTCCCAGCGTATTCCGTAGACTCTCGCGTATCTGCCGGTGCCATAGGAGGGAGGGGGCGTCGATGCGCCGTAGCCTCCTCTGCATCCTTTTGTCCGCTCCCAATATTTGATCTCTTCTACCTGACGGTTCTCCCAGTCGTTCAGCTGGCCATACGGAGGATAGCATCTGCGCCCAAAAGTGTTTATGGAGCGAGCGGAGGAGAAGCAGTAACCCTTGTTGGCGAAAATAGAGTTTCTAGCGTACCATAGATCGTAACAGCTCATTTGAGCGTAAGGTTGGGCCAAAAGAGCGTATGGTGCCGCCACTGTCGCAACTATAGCAGCCACTGTCGATCTTTTGACTTTTTTCATGAAGCTCATACTGGATCCTTTCATTTTTTGATTATAAAACAAAAATCTTATACCGCCACACTTTTCAACCGATGAGTGGAGATAGGTCCAGTTTTGCAAAATATCATCGTCCGATCTTTTCACCGCAGGCTATTGAGAGCTGTGAGCCGCTGCCAAAAGGAGATATGACAATCTGTATACTGTTTTTGCCCTTTTCGAATATCTCGACGAAACCTTTTGCGACCGAGCCATAGGCAACAGTTCTTTTCCATCCATTCTTTAGCATGAGATCTCTGAATTTCACAGAGCACACTTTGACTCCGAGTTTCGAATAGGCGGTAAAAACACTTGCTTTGGGAGTGTTTTTGTTGCCGATATGGGACACTTTCGTTTCTATCTTTGTTATCCATGGAACTTTTTCGAAGATTTTCGGACAATATTCGAATATGTATCCATTTCCGTTTTGCAAAGAGTCGTTTCTCGAAGCTCTCTCATCTATCGTTTTTTTCGTTTTGCCTGCGTATCGTTTGTGCATATGCAGATTGGACATTCCGTCTCTATATCGTGTTCTGCCACTTCGTTTATACGGAGGTTCGAGAGGCAAACAGTCCGACCCGTTGTATCCTCTGTCTTCGTCCCCTGTGATTTCACACGACAGGCTGTCGAACTCCACAAAACTCGTGATGGGGTACTCCCATGTCGTCCATCCTCCTATCTTTATATATATTCTGTCCATTTCTGTATCTTCGAAGAGTCCTTTTTGTATCTCTCTATATATACTTTGCCACTTTCCGTATCGTTTTTCGAGGAACTCCCACTCTATATAGTCGCCGTTCATTTCAAGTCTCTTTATGACGAGTCTAAATGGAACAGGTGCCAAAGGGGCCGACCTTCTCATAGATGCTATGGAAGCTGTCCCGTTTTTGCCTTTCCTGGAAAATCGTATGGTTTTATGCCAGGTGTCGTATCCTACTTCGATGTAGTTTCTGGCCTCCATATTGCCGTTTTTTTTGCCATGAAGTGGTATCGGATATCTCGATGTTACATATATGAGCATCTCTTCGTAATTGCTTTTGCGAAACACTTTTTGCCACCATCTTCCTTCAAATGTGATTTTTTTCCACTTTTTCGGAATAGTTATCGCATTGGACAGCAAGTAGGCATATCCGTGAGTATCTATATCGCTTTTTGGCCCCCTGTCCAGTCGACGAATGGCAAACTGGACTTTCTCGGAACCGTATCTGTACTTCACCACCGAGCCGTTTGCGCAGATAGATGTCCATTTGGGCTGAAAATGGCGCTTGAAGACGGATGGGCTTTTGTGGATACATGGGTATCTGCGAGTATCTTCACTTCTGACGCGATCGTGATTTTTGCTGGCAGACCTGACGCCTATAGCCATTGTCGATGGGATTATCTTCTCTTTTCTTATCAAGCTCTCCTCTATAGTCGAGACAGTCGTGTCGTCACTTTCTGTATTTTTCAATACAGAAAAGTCAAACCTGGATTCGCTTCCAATGGATACTATGGTTTTGTTTTTCAATCTGATGATGGCAGAACTTTTTTTGCCCGTCTGTACAATATCCCTCTTCTCTATAGGCATACCTCTTTTGGCATCGATTTTCGAACCGTTTCTTGTCACTGCTACATCCCCATTTACTCGATAGAGAGTTCCTATCTCGCACCACAAAGCCGATATCGCCACTGTTATTAACATAATCAATTTCGGCATTCTCCGTTTCCTCTCTTCTCTTTTTTCTATTATAATCATTTCGATAGGAAATGTTAAGTATCCATGTGGAGATAAAATGTATCATTGGACAATAGTCCAGTGATAAAGGAGGTGTGATATGAAAAACATGTACGATCAGCTGGCCGGATATGAACGGTATTGTG
The DNA here is from genome assembly GCA_964650685.1 of uncultured Nitratifractor sp. Classification (GTDB taxonomy): domain Bacteria; phylum Campylobacterota; class Campylobacteria; order Campylobacterales; family Sulfurovaceae; genus Nitratifractor. Next base: position 8,622 of record CAZYUW010000119.1, on the reverse strand, counting down.
ACGAAGCGATGCTGTCCGAACACTTCAGGGAGCTCATATCCGAAGCGAAATCGGCTGTAGAGAGTATCGCATGTGATGATCTGGCTCTGGATAACGAAGAGCTTATCTTGCTCGATGTCAGAGAGCCAGAAGAGTTTTCATCGGGATATATTCCGGGGAAAAACATTCTGACCATACCGAGGGGAAAGCTGGAGTTTATGGCTATCGAGCATATCGCCAAACCGTATGGTCAGAACGCGCCTGTCGTGACATACTGCCTCAAAGGACCCAGGGGTGCTCTGGCAGCTTATCAGCTCAAAAAACTAGGTTTCGACAATGTAAGAAATCTGTCGGGAGGCATCAGGGGCTGGATAGAATCGGGCAAAGCCGTAAAAAACTATCTCGGCATGATGGTGTTGAGTAGATAGCTGTTTCGTATTTTATATTTTCGCATCGGATGGATGAAATTCTATCCGATGCCATATCGTGAGCGTTTTGGTATCCGCAAAGCAGCCTCTTGCGGAGAGTTACGCGCCGCCGTGGCGCATCTTCTCTTCGTTGACGGTCCAGATGAAGACGGCGGGGATGAAGACCAGGGTCATGAAGGTCCCCACGATCAGCCCGCCGATGGCGACGGCTCCCAGGGGGACGAGGCGCTCCAGGCCGATGGCGGATCCCAGGGCGACGGGGAGCATCCCCGCCGAGACGGCGAAGGCGGTCATGAGCACGGGGCGGGTTCGGATCTTGATCGCTTCGAGCATGGCGGAGCGCTTGTCCATGCCGGCGCGGGTCTGTTCGATGGCGAAGTGGATCAGGAGGATGGCGTTGTTGACGATGACTCCGGAGAGGAGGATGAAGCCCATCATCGCCGGCATCGAGACATGGTAGTCCATCGCCAGGAGCGTCCAGGCGGCTCCGATGAGGGTCAGAGGGATGGAGAAGAGGATCATCGCGGCGATCTTGAGGTTGCCGAACATCACCACCAGGGTCAAAAAGATCAGAACCACGGCGAAGATGATGGCCCCGATCATCCTTTTGGCGGAGGATTTGAACTGCTTCTCGTCCCCGATCTGCTCCAGGCTCACGCTGTCGGGGATCTCGACCTGTTCTAGCTGTTTCCGGTAGTCGGCCATGATGTGGCTGATTGCGGCTTTGTCCCGGTTGCCGTAGACCTCCAGGGTGTACTGGAGCCCCTGGCGGGTGATGAGAGAGGGCTCGTGGTGGCGGCCGAGGCGGGCGAAGCGGGTGAGGGGGATCTTCCCTTTGGGGGTGTCGACCAGGATGGAGAGGATCTTCTCGATCCGGTCGATCTGAGATTTGGGAAGCCATAAACGCACGGTGTAGTCCTGACTGTTGGTTCGAGGAAAGGTGGCGACGGGTACGCCCCGGAGGATCCGCTGGACTTGGGAGAGGATCGCTTGGCGGTCGACCCCGTAGCGCAAGGCCTCTTTCTCGTCGATGATCAGGTCGTAGACCCTCTTGTCGCTCTCCCAGGTGACGGAGGTGGAGACCACCCCTTTGGTCTTATCCAGGGCCTGCCGGACCTTCTCTCCTGCCGCTGGGAGGATCGTCAGGTCGTCGCTGCTGAGGAGGGTGTCGATATTGGCTCGGATGCTGGCCAGGGCCGTGGCGCCGTAGGGAGCGATATCGAGGGTCTTGACATGGGGAAGGGCGGCGATCTTCTCCCGCAGTCCCCGGGAGATCTCCCAGATGTCTTTATCCCGATGGAAGCGGTCTACATAGGTGGCGACGATGTTGAGGTGGTCGATCCCGCTGCCGCTCCCGATGCTGAGGACTCCCGCCTCGGAGCCGATGCTTCCGGAGACCCGCAGCAGCTCCGCTTCCTTTTCGAGAAGGGTGTTGATCCGGCGCATCAGGGTTTCGCTCGCCTCGATGGGGAGGTTGGGATCGAGGGCGATGTGAATGTTGACGGCTCCGGTATCCATGGGCGGCATCAGCTCCTGTCCCACCACGGGCATCACCTTTTTGGCGGAGATGGCGAACATCGCCAGGAGGAGGATGACGGCGAAAGCCCCGAGGAGCCGAGAGGAGGTCATGCCGGTGACGATGGAGGCGAAGAAGCGCTGGGTCAGGTCGTTGGCGCGGCCGATGACGAAGTGGAAGCCGTTTTCCAGCTTGATCAGCCAGGGCCACTCGATGGCCAGAATGTATAGAGAAAGCAGCGGCACGGCGATGATGGAGATGATGTAGGAGGCCAGGAGAGCGAGGAGCAGGGTGCCGACCAGGGGACCGAAGACCGTCTGAGGGTAGCCCCCGACGAAGAGCATGGGGGCCAGAGCGATCATGGTGGTGACGGTGCCGCTCAGGTCGGCGAACATGATCTCCCTGGTCCCTTCGTAGACCGCCCGTTTGATCGGTTTGCCCAGCTCTTTGTAGTGGCGTTCGATGTTCTCCATCACCACCACGGTGTCGTCCAGGAGCAGTCCCAGGGCCAGGATGATCGCTGTGAGGGTCACTACATTGAAATCGATCCCCACAAGCCACATCTCGGCTATGGTGGAGGCGTAGACCAGGGGGATGGTGACCAGGACCACCAGGATCTGCCGAAAGCTGGCGAGAAAGAGAAAGACTACGATAGTGGACATGACGATGGCGTCCCGGAGGGATTCGAACATGTTGGTGATGCTCTGGTCTATGGTCTCTTTCTGGGTGTCGCTGATGCTGAAGTCGATCGCGGGATAGCGCTGACGGAGCTCCCGGACGATCGATTCGACGGTGGCGATGGTCTGGAGGACATCGGCGCTGATGGAGCGCTGGATGCTCAGAGCGATGGCGGGTTTGCCGTTGCCGAAATAGGCGGCGCTGTTCTCATAGTGGTCGAAGCTGATCTCGGCGATCTGTCCCAAAGTGACATCAGAAGTCACCGGCAGAGCGCGGAGCGTTTCGATGCGGTCCCGTTTGCCGCGCGATGTGAGGAGATAACGGTGTTTCCGGTTCTGGACAAAACCGATGGCAAAGTCACTGTCGCTTTTCTGAACAGCGGCTATCACCTGGGCAAGAGATAAGTGGAAACGGTCGAGTTTTGCCTTGTCCACCAGGATCTGAAGCTCCTTTTCGTAACCGCCGAAGATGTCGATATTGGCGACGCCGGAAGCTTTGAGCAGGCGGTGTTTGATGGGGCCGGAGGCGAGGTCGCGGATCTCCTCCAGGCTCAGGCCGCTCCCATTTTTGGGAGAGAGGGCGAGCACCAGGACAGGGGCGGTCGCTTCGGTGATCTTGATGATCTGGGGTTCGCGGATGTCTCCAGGGAGTCTGGAGCGGATCTTGCTCACGGCATTGGTGACATCGCTGACGGCGGTATCGATGTCCCTGGTGTATTCAAATTCTGCTTTGATGACGGTGACTTCATCAATGGTGGTGGAGTAGGCCCTCCGGATCTCGTCGAGGGTGTAGAGCTCCTCTTCCACGGGAACGGCGATGTTGGAGGCGATGGTCTTGGCCGAGGCGCCGGGTTCGACGATCACCACCGCCACCTCCGGGTAGTTGGAGTTGGGGAAGAGGTTGCGGTGGATCTTCTGATATCCCAGAATGCCCGCCATCAGAAATAGAGCGAGAAAGGAGAGGATGATGTGGGGTTTTTTGAGGATCCGTTCGACCCAGGTTGGCTTGTCGGAACTCATCGGGCGTTGCCTTCGGTGACGATTACCCTGCCGTAGGAGGGGAGGCGGGCGAGTTTGCTTTCACTGGCCTGGGCGACGGGGAAGTCTGGACATTCGTGCAGCAGGACCTTGTCGTTCTGCTCCAGGAGAGGGTTGACCTTTTGAGCCTGGAATCGGCTGTCGTGGTAAAGCATCAGGTAGCTGCCGTCGCTGCGGTGCAGGAGGGTATCGCCGCTGAGGAGACAGCCATCCAGCCGCTCCAGCTCCACGCTCACAGGGAGGTTGCTGCCGGTGGGCAGATCGAGAGGAGCTTCGAGGGAGGCTTCCGCCTGGGCGAGCCCCGACGCGGCGCTGACATAACGACGCCGCACCGTAGCGATTCTTTTGCCGTCTGCGCGGACCGGTTGATCTGGCCTGACATCATTCTCGGGAGAGGGGGTGTAGCTGAAAAGCAGTTTGCGTTCCCGGCTGACGAGGCTGAGGATCGGCTTGCCCGTGGCGGCCAGGTCCCCTTCCCGCAGGAGGAGACGGTCGACGGTCCCGTCGAAGGGCGCGCGGATCTCCAGATAGTTCAGCTGGTTCCTGAGCTGGACGATCTGCTCCCGGGTCCCTTTCTCCAAGGCCTTTTTGTTGCTCAGGGCCACCTCTGAGGCGTCCAGTGCCTCTTTGGCCAGGCCGCCGGCGGCGTAGAGCTTGAGGTTACGCTGGTAGATACTCTCGGCCAGCTCGCGGTCGCGGATCCGTGCCTGGAGGGTCGACTCCAGGCCGGTCAGAGCGCTGCGCAGCTCCGCCGAATCGATCCGTACCAGCAGATCTCCCTTGCTCACGGGCTGGGATTCGTGGACAGGGATTTGCCGGATGTAACCGGCGAGTTTGGTGCTCAGGGTGATGCGGCGCTCCGCTTCGACTCTCGCGAGGACTTCCAGGCTCCGGGCCATGCTGCCGGTAGTGCCCCTGGTCAGGGTGACGCTGAGGACGGCCGGACGGGGGGTGGGAGTTTTGGCCGCCCGGGTTTGGCGGCTCTGGAGTAGCTTTTTTGCCTGGATCCCCAGCACGACGGCCAGTATCAGGGTGACGACGATGACGACGGTTTTCAGTTTCACTTGCGGACTCCTCTCTCCAGCAGATAGTCGAGATAGTAGATGCTTTTCTGGTAGTTGTATTTGCTCTCGATGGCTTTGGCGCGGGCCAGCTGGGTGTGGCCCCGGGCCAGAAGCAGGTCGTTGATGGTGCTTACGCCACTGTCGTAGCGGACCTCTTCGATCGATTCGCTTTTGCGGTTGAGGGTGAGCTGAGCCCTATTTCTTTTATATATCGAGTATGACTCTTTGATTTTTGCCAGACCCTGCTTGATCAGTTTGCGCATATCTCTTATCTTCTGTTTGTGCTTTATTTCGGATTGCATTTTGGCTATCCTGGCTTTTTCTGTTTCGAGATCTCTTTTTCCGAAATCGAACAGATTCCAGTTGGCATGGATCCCAACCTGCCATAGACTTTCATCCTCCCATCCCATACCGTTTACGATATCTTTTCCAAAGTTTTCGCCCGCATAGGCGTTAAGGCTTATCTGCGGGAGCTTTGCGGCACGACTTTTCAAAATAGCTTTTTCGGCTTTTTCGATTTCGATTTTTTCCAGCTTGACTTTGGCGAGAGAGGGGATCTCTTTTTGTAGAGTCGATATCGCGTTTTTCGGTCGAGCGGGTCTGATATCTATTTTTTGCACCCTGTCTATTTCGCAGCCGCTGAGAGCTTCAAGAGCGGCAACTGTAGTTTCTATATTGGTTTTGAGTGTGTCTATCTGTGTTTTGGCGTTTTCCAGTTCAGATTCGGCTTTTATCAAATCGATTCTGGCTTTTTTGCCAAGTTCGACCTCTTTTTTTATACTCTTTGTCAATTTCTTTATGGCTCGAGTGTACACATACTGTGCGTTAAGCATCTCTTTGAATGCCAATATCGTCAGGTAGAGAGAGCGAACATTGTACGCGATCTCCTCTTTTTTCAGATCCACTTTTACTTTGGCCATCTCTTTTGCCAAAGAGCTGATTTCGAGTTGACGCATATGCGCGAAACCGGTAAAAAGAGGCACACTGTAGGATACCCCTATGGAGTACAGGTTTGTGGTTTCGGGGATAGGTATTCCGCTTTTCATTATCGAAGGGGTCAGAGGTCCGAGTGTGCGGGAGCTGTTGTAATGCGTATAGTCCGCTGCCAGATTTATCTCTCCAAACTGCTCCACTCTGTTTTTATCCCTGTTTATCCTGGCAATAATGGCTTCGTTTCGACTCTGTTTTATAGAGCTTGCGTGTTTAAGAGCGCACCGCACAGTATCGTTCAGACTTTTCGCATATCCAGGCATACCCCAGCATATCGCGGATATAGATAGAAAAATTTTCGCGCTTTTCAGCACTTCAGCCCCCTGATGATCTTGTCTTTCAGATCCGAGAGAATATTGGACATTTCGGCCTCTATCTCTTCGGAGTTTTTCCTTTCGAGCTCCATCGCGATTCGTTCTCTGATCGGTCCGGTTGTCATATAGGTTAGCAATGGCGATACGATCAGCATCTGTATCATAAAGGGGTTCTCCTTGCGAAAGATCGCTCTTTTTTCCCCCTCTTTGAGCAGATTGTCGAGCACCCCCACCATCGCTCCTATTATCTCGAGACAGCTCTCTGGCATCGTAGCGCCACCTCCTGTAAGTTCTCTGGCGAACAGGGAGCTGAAATGGATTTCATCCAGCAAAAACCCTCCGAATGAATCTATATACTTTTCTATACCACGCAAGGGTTCCTCTCCATGTGTCGCGGTCTCGATCTCTTCACGCAGTTTTTCGAACCTGGGACAAAGCAACTCTTCATATAGAGCTTTTTTGTCTCTGAAGTGATAATATATGGCGGGTTTGCTGACGCCCGCGTCGGCGGCTATGTGCTCCATGGATGCCGCCTGATATCCTTCGGACGCGAAATGCAGCAGCGCTTTTTCCAGTATATCTTCTCTCTTGTTCCCCATAGTTTTCCTTACTTAACGGTCAGTAAGTATAACGAAAGTATCTTTTTTGCAGCTTATATGAAGCATTTAATACCCAGATTCTAATATCTCTTGTTTTCTGTATAAACTCATATCACATTAATCGATTTCACTATACCTGCTCCTGCGTTTTGGCCGGATACCCCTGCATGCTGAAAGCTCAGGTTTATCCGAAGCAGATTACATTGCGTTATCAGTATTAAAGCGAGAGCCGAGAGAGTTTTGAATATTCCGAAATGTAGAGACGACATCCATACATTGTTGCCCGAAGAGACAATCGATAAATAACGAAACTACAACTTCACTTCTGTCCGATCTTCATACAGATAAGATCACCTATTTTTCTATCTATATGTCCGGCTACTACGGAACATTTGACTTTGAATAGAAAGTAGATTCTCGGATCGGCTTCGCTTTCGAGACACTCGAAATTGCCCATACCCTTCGCCAGGATCAAATCGGCTTCGTCGTAGTGGCGCCTGGCCTCCCTGGAGGCTCTGCCGTAGAGAAAGCCCGGTGTATCCACGCCGCTGTCGACAACCTTCGCGTACCGGTCTATGCCCGCCTCGAGAGCATCCGTCGCTACAATGTCGTTGATGATCTCAACCCCTCTTGTGAAATAGGATATCCGCAGATGCGGGAAATTTGCAGCAAGTGTTTCGACAAGCAGTGCGTCGAAGAGATGTTCTCCCACATTGTCTCCGATGATCACCAGATTTTTGCTTTCGTTCAGGCGGGAGATGAGTTCGGCTTTGTGGTCTATCGAAAAGGCTGCGGAGAATATAGTGTCGAACTCTTCATCCAGATCGAAACTCTTTTCCGTCGCGAAATCTATGACATTGCCCGCAACCGCAGCCCTGAGTGCCGCATCAATAGTGTTTTCGGAGTTTTTTATATGTTTTTCGGCATAGGAGATGAGGTTTTTGGCGGCACGGATAGAGAGCTTTTTTTGCTCCGCGTATGGATCTGGATTTTTTAAAATATCAGAGAGCATCGGATAGAGCACGGATGCGGCTTCGGGAGGGGTCTGGGCACTTTTAAGTGCAGATAAGGTTCCGGCAGCGGTTTTCATCGCGGAAACTTTCGTTTTTTCATCATAGTTTCCAGCCTGCACGACTCTTAGAGATTGTTGAAACAAGCACGCATAACACTCCGCTTTCATATTCATATCTATCCTTTGTATGAAATCGTGTCGGTATTTTCTATCCCAATTTTATCGCTTTTATACAAGTACGATACAATAAATTTGATCAAATATTTCGGAGTGTAAGATTATGAGCAGCATAGAGAAACTGAAAAATCTACTGGAAAAAGAGATAATGCCGGATCTGGAAGAGGCTATAGACGATATATTCGTCATCGTGGAAAAAGAAAAGACGATATCTCTGGCAGACCGGGAAGAGTTGGAAGATATGCAGGAGATGCATGCCGAATGCCGTGAGATACTCATCGAGATAGAGAGCGGCGAACTTACGGAGGAGGAGGCTACCGAACTACTCGGTGAACTTTTCGAGATAAAGAGTCATTGACTCTTTATCAGGGCTTATCTACACGGATCCACCATATGGTTTCTATCCGCGTAGAGATAGACCTCTACTCGTCTGTTTAGCGCCATATTTGCCGGAGAGCTGTTGGGAACCAGAGGTTTGCTGTAGGAGCATCCTCTCACATACGGCCTCCCGTTTACCGCAAGCAGATTCGCCACACTGCCGGCTCTTCTAAGTGACAGGTCTCTATTGTACTGATAGCTGCCTCTGTTATCGGTAAAGCCTGCGACACTCACTATCGTTTGAGGATAAGCCTCGAGAACCCGGGCCAGTTTCATCACCTTGTTCCTGGCTCTTGGCTGCAATATCGACGAATCGGTAGCGAACATCATTCTATCACGGAACATCACCTTGACATAGTTAGGGTGCTTGGAGACAATGATATCTCTGTTTGGATCTACTGCCGCAAGAGGATCATTGTCTACTCCTGTCCCGAGAGCTCTGGCTACAGC
>CAZYUW010000118.1:0-13564 GCA_964650685.1 uncultured Nitratifractor sp. | reverse complement strand
GATCGGCGACGATGCCAACGGGGTGCGGCTGCGTGCGATGCTTCGTGATCTGGGTGTCGGTACCGATGCGCTTCTCGACGAACCCGGCCGGGCCACGACGCGGAAGAGCCGCGTCATCGCTTCCCATCAGCAGGTGGTGCGCTTCGACAGCGAGACGCGCCAGAGCATTACGCCCCGGAGCGAAAAAGCGCTTTTGGAAAAAATCGTTTCGCTTCTGGAGAGAGGGGTGCAGACGGTGCTGATCTCCGATTACGGCAAAGGGGTGCTGACCGACGCCCTGACCCAGGGCGTCATCGCCGCCGCGAAGCGGCGCGGCATCCGGGTGATGGTCGATCCCAAAGGGCGCGACTACACCAAATACAGGGGGGCGACGGCGATCACGCCCAACAAAAAGGAGGCCGCCGAGGCGACCGGTATCGCCATTACGGATGAAGTGTCGCTGAAAGAGGCGGGATTCAGACTCAAAAACGATCTGGGTCTGGAGCGGGCCATCATCACCCTCTCCGATGAGGGTATGGCGATTTTCGGCGAGACGATGCGGGTGATCCCTACCGTGGCGAGAGAGGTTTACGATGTCACGGGGGCGGGGGATACGGTCATCGCGACCCTCGGATTCGTGCGCGCCTGCGGCGGGGAGATCGACGAAGCGGCCCGCATCGCCAACGCCGCCGCCGCTGTGGTTGTGGGCAAGCTGGGAAGCGCCACGGCGACATGGGACGAGATCATCGCTTACGAAAACACGCTGCACGAATCGACGACGGAACACCGCATCAAAACCCGGGAAGGATTGGCCAAAAGCGTCGAACGGCTGAAAAACGAAGGCAAAAAGATCGTCTTTACCAACGGCTGTTTCGACATCCTCCACTTGGGGCATGTGAAATACCTCGAAAAGGCCAAAAGCTTCGGCGACGTGCTGATCGTGGGGGTCAACAGCGACGATTCGGTGCGCCGCCTCAAAGGGTCCGAACGGCCCGTCAATCCCGAATACGACCGCGCCTATCTCCTGGCCTCGCTCGATGCGGTCGATTTCGTGACGATCTTCGGGGAAGACACACCCTACGAGCTGATCAAAATCGTACAGCCGGATGTACTGGTCAAAGGCGGCGATTATGAGGGAAAAGAGGTTGTCGGCAGTGATATTGCCAAAGAGTTGGTGTTGGTGGATCTGATAGAGGGTAGAAGCACCAGTGCTCTTATAGAGAGAGTCAGGGAGGGGTCTGAATGAAAGAGGTGATCGACAAATCCATGAGAGAGCATCGAAAAGCTCTGGATATCGTGCAGGCTCGCTTGTCGGATGAGATCGAGAGGGCTGCCGTGATGCTCGCGGAGACTCTCCGCAGAGGCGACAAGATTTTGATCTGCGGTAATGGCGGCAGTGCGGCGGACGCACAGCATATAGCGGCCGAGCTTACCGGTCGATTTGCGATGGAGCGTGAAGCCCTGCCGGCGATCGCTCTGACTACCGACACTTCAGCGTTGACGGCTATCGCCAATGATTACGGATTCGACAGGGTATTTGAAAGACAGATCGAAGCACTGGCTAAAAGGGGAGATGTGCTGATCGGCATTTCGACCAGCGGTAGAAGCCAAAATATCATAAGAGCTTTGGAGCGTGCCAGACACAAAGGGTGCGCCACTCTCGGTTTGAGCGGCAGAGATGGAGGAGTCATGGATGAACTGTGCGATCTTAATCTAACTGTCCCTCTGGAGAGTACGGCCCGCATTCAGGAGATGCATATATTTATAGGCCATATCATTTGTGAGCTTGTAGAGAAAGAGCTTTTTTCATGAGAGAGAGGGTGGAGTACTATCTGTTAAGAGTGGCACTATGGCTTTCCGGAGTGCTTCCGAAAAGCTGGCTCTACAAGGGGCTAAACGGTGTGGCCTCCCTTGTCTACAGGCTCGATTCCAGGAGACGGACCCTGACCATCTCAAATCTGAAATCCGCGTTTCCCGAAAAAAGCGAACACGAAATAGAGGAGATTTCTCGGGATGTATATAGATCTCTATCGAGAACTGTCGCGGAGATTCTGCTTCTTTTCAGCGGTAGAACGACATTGGAGGATCTGATCTCAAACAGTCGGGAGGCGGCTGAAAAGCTGCGCTCCATCCGGGAAAAAAAGGGTCAAAAGAGGGGTGTTCTGTTTCTGAGCGCGCACTTCAGCAACTGGGAGATGGGCGCGCACTTCATACCCTACTGCGGTTTCGATATATATGTAGTTGGACGCAAGGGAAACAACAGGCTTATCGAAGAGAATTTCACCAGGCCGATGAGAGAGCTCTACGGCGGCAAGGCTCTGTCGAAAGAGGGCGCGATGGTGAGTCTGGTCAAGGCTCTGAAAAAAGGATCGTCCATAGGTTTGCTTCTCGACCAGAAGGCTGGCAGAAAAAACAGTGTCAAGGTGGATTTTTTCGGCAGACCTGCCGAAACGACCCTCTCGGCGGCTATACTCAAACGCAGACTCGATCCGCTGGTGGTGCCGGTATTCGCTCCCAGAGAGGATGACGGAAGATACAGACTGATAGTGATGGATCCAGTGGAGGTTGAGTGCGATGGAAAAAGTGAAGACGAGTGCCTCAAGGCGATGACCCAGGCTTATACCGTCATCATAGAGGATATGATCAGGCAGTATCCGTCTCAGTGGTTCTGGATGCACAACAGGTGGCGCACATGAAAGCGATCCATGGTATCGAAAAGGATCTGCCGGTGCTGATTTTGAGCGATGGCAGAAAAGGGCACCTGAACCAGTCGGTGGCTCTCGCGAAGCATCTGGGAATGGAGTATCAGATAGAGGAGATCCATTTCAGGTGTCGATGGATGAAAGGGTTGTCATATCTTTTGGACAGGATGGGAATCTATACCGGAAAGCTGTTCGATGCTCCGTTGCCAGAAGGGGACTTTTCTATGGCGGTTGCTGCCGGTTCGGGAACATACTACGCCCTCAAGGTGCTTTCGTCAATATCTGGATTGCGTACGGTAAGCATGATGTATCCCAGGGGATACAGACCAGATTTCGATGTGGTGTTTGTGCAGAGTCACGACGCTCATGCGGCGTGCGGAATCGAAGCGATAGAGATACCCGTGAACTTTTCGTATCCCGAAAGACAATGGCTGTACAAACCGAAAAAGAGAGCGATAGCTGTCGTGATAGGCGGACCCAACGGCAGGCTTGCTATGCCTGTGCATCTGATCAGATCGGCCATGGATGCCGTCTTCGACAGATATCGGGATTGCGAAATAGCCCTGAGCACATCTCCGCGCACTCCTGCGGAGATAGAAGAGCTTCTGGACGCTTACGATTTCGATTACAGAGTGTTATATTCCAAAAATCCCGTCAACCCCATACCGGATTTTCTATATGAATGCGAGACGGTATTCATAACAGAGGACTCTACCTCAATGATATCCGAGGCTGTATCCGCCGGAAAATGCTGTGTCGAGGTGATAGTTCTGGAGTCGGACGGCTCCAGTAAATTTTCCAGATTGAGTACTATGCTGGAGATGGGAGGTTATCTGCATAGATTTGACGGAGATACTGAGTGCGCCAGGCGTAAGGTGGATCTTTCGTCATACGCCAGAAAGGCTCTCGAATGAGAGTGGTGCAGTTGCTGCCGGAGTTGAACGAGGGTGGCGTCGAAAGAGGTACCGTCGAGTTGAGCAGAGAGCTTGTGAAGATGGGACACGAGAGTATAGTGATAAGCTCTGGCGGAAAACTCGTCTCCAAAATAGGAAAAGAGGGAGGCAGGCATGAGCTTTTCGATGTATCGTCCAAAAACCCTTTCTCGGTACCGTCTCGTGTCACAGGATTGAGAAGATTGCTCGATGAGATAGATCCGGACATTGTGCACGCCAGAAGCAGAGTGCCTGCGTGGTTGGCTTATATGGCCAACAGAAAGAGTCGTCGGCCATTTGTCACGACCGTTCACGGTTTCAACAGCATCAACCGGTACAGCAGGATCATGACGGCTGGAGAAAGGGTCATATGCGTAAGCGAAGCTGTCAAATCGTATATAGTCGACGCGTACGATACGCCTCTCGAGAAGATAAGGGTGATTCCAAGAGGAATCGATCCGGATATCTTTGATCCCGCGAAACTCGATAGGGAATTTATGGACGATTTCGTAAAACGCCACGACCTGAAAAACAGATATGTAGCCACCGTTGCCGGCAGAATCACGCAGCTGAAAGGGATAGAGGTGTTTCTGGACGCTCTGGCACAAGCGAGAAAGAGTGTACCGGAACTGGTCGGGTTGATAGTCGGGGGCGTCAGAAGCGACAAGGAGCGCTATTTCGAAACACTGCTTGAAAGAGCGACCGATCTGGACCTGGAGGGGTGCGTGCTTTTTGTGGGCAGTATAGATAAAATGGCGGAGATATACGCTTTGAGCGATGTTGTGGTGAACAGTTCTCTCAAAGCCGAAAGTTTCGGCAGAAGTGCCACCGAAGCTCTGGCGATGGGAACCCCCGTAATCGCTGCCGCTCACGGCGGCATTCTGGATATAGTGATTCCCGAAAAGACAGGATGGCTTTTCGCGCCAGGTGACAGCGACGCCCTGGCGAAAGCTCTTGTGGCGTCGACGAACGGCTCTTTCGATGATCTCGGAACTTATGCAATGAAGAACTTTTCTCTGCGCAAAATGGTTGAAAAGACGATAGAGGTATATAAGGAGCTGCTATGAAGATCGTGCAGTTTATCTCCTCGGCCGGATATGTTGGAGCGGAGAGAAGTTTCGTCGAGCTATGCAATGAGCTGTCCAAAAAAGACGAGGTCTATGCCGTGGTCGTGAAAGAGTGCGTGTTTGAAGAGAGGTTCGCCGATTCGGTAAAAGTTTTGAGATTGAACTCGTCTTCGGGCAGGAGCAATCCGTTTCTCTATCTGGAGCTTTTTTCTATTTTGAGACAGATCGAACCCGATATAGTTCACACCCACTCCTCCAAAGCGACAGTGATCGCCTATAGGCTGTGGAGGGTTATGGGTTTCGATTTCGTCGCTACGAAAAGAAACATGAGAAGAGATCCGATATTTGACAAAGTGCCTCATCCGGTAGCCGTCTCGAAAGAGGTGGCATCCATCATAAAGAACCCCGAAGTGCGCATCGTCCACAACGGACTCACTCTGGGGAGTGTTCCGGATCAGTCGCTGGAAAACAAATTTACCATTCTGGCGGTGGGCGCCCTCAGGAAGATCAAGGGTTTCGATGGGCTGATCGAGGCATTCGCCGGACTTGGGGATGATGTCGTATTGTGGATAGCCGGCGAAGGGGAAGAGCGAAAGAGGCTGGAGGAGATCGCCAAAAAGGTTGGAGTGGTCGACAGGGTGCTCTTTTTGGGTTACAGAGAGGATGTGCCGGTATTGATGAAAAGAGCCCATCTGCAGGTAGTCAACTCAATATCCGAGGGTTTTGGCAGGGTGATCGTCGAAGCTTTGCATCACTCCAATATGCTGCTCTCATCCGAAGTTGGCGTGGCGACAGAGGTGCTCGCGAAAGAGCTGCTTTTCAAAAAAGGCTCTTTGAAAGAGAGGCTGAGAGATGTATACGAGCATTACGATTCGTATCGCAAGATTTTTCTCGAGTGCAAAGCGGCCAACGCGGACAGTTTTACCGTGGAAGAGATGACTAAAAACTACAGAGATCTGTACAACTCCATAGCCGGAACTCGCAGTGGTGAGAGGGTATCGGGATGAAAACGGGAGTGATGAGATTCAGCGCGCTGGGAGATATAGCGGCATCACTGCCGGTGCTAAGAGCGTTTGAAAGAAAACCGCTCATCATAACTTCACCGGTAGGCAGGGAGCTCCTCAAAGATGAATTCGACGATTTCATACTGCTGGAGGACAAAAGTTTCCTGTCCATGCTCAGGGTCGTCGCCAAGATCAAGAGGGCAAGACTCGATATACTTGTCGATTTGCAAAGCAACGATAGAAGCAGATTTCTGACCTCGCTCTCCAAAAAGGTCTACAACAGTAGAAGTGTGGACACTTCCGGTTCGGTAACGGAGATATTTTACAAAATAGCCAGACAGAGCGGATGCGTGGGAGAAATGGATCTCTCTTTCGAAAAAAAGAGCGGTAACTATATCGTGCTCAATACGGGTTCTAGTCCAAAATGGCTCTCCAAGAGACCCCCTTTCGGTAAATGGAGAGAGATCAGCGAGGTGCTGTACGAAAGGTATGGACTGGATTTCGTGTTGACCGGGGACTCTTCTGAACGGGAGTATATCGAAGAGCTTTCCGGACATCTGGTCGGCAACAGTGAAAACATAGCGGGAGAGACAGATATACAGGGGCTCAAAAAGGTGCTGGCAGGCGCCTTTTTGACGGTTTCGACCGATTCGGCCTCCATGCACATATCCGCAGCATGTAAAACCCCTACTATCGGTATATTCGGTGCCACCAGCTGGATCAGATCGGCACCGTTCGGTCCATGGAGTACCGTCGTGTACGACAGGAGACTGTATCCCGATGGCAAGCCCCCTTCGTCCAGTATGGACAGGATTGGAAACTATTACGACAATATCGATATAGTCGAAGCACTGGACAGAATAAAGGATTACATATGAAAAATTTCGAGAAGATACTTTCGTACATTTTTCCGGCAGTCGTTCTGGCAGGTTTTCTGGGGAGGGGAGTATTCAATGTCTCGGTGCTGCTCGTGCTTTTGTTGTCGATAGCTCTCTATAGAAAAATGGATTTCGACGTGCTCCGGAGAGATCCCGTTCTGAGAGGATGGTTTATCTTTCTGTTTTTCGTTCTGGTAGCCAATATCTTTGCCATCGAACTCTCTTTCTCGTTGAAAAAGTTTTCAGTCTTCGCCATATACTCCTTTGTTGTGCTGGGAAGTGGAAGATATCTGTACGGTTATTCAATGGACAGGGACGGAAATCTCGAAAGAGCGGTGAGTGTTTTGACATTTACCGCTCTTTTTGTCAGTCTGCTGGTCATCGCGAACACCCTGGCAGGAATCGATTTGCTGGAGTATATCAGAAAAGGCGTGAAAGTACCTCAGTATGGCAACTATCACTTCAGACTCTCCATCGCCGTGAACATCTTCGCCATATCGTTCTACTGGTCGATGAAGAAACGATTGCCCTATTTGTTGATTTCTGTAATGGCCGTGGAAACCATGGGGGTTTTTTGTTCAGGTTCGAGAACCGCGATGGTCGCATTTGTCGGTATGCTCGCTGTGTTCGTGTTTGTCAAAAACGGAAAGAGGATATTTTCCCGCGAACTTTTCATTACGGTGTTTCTGGTGGGAGCCGCCGTATGGGCCAGCTATATTCTCTCCCCTTATGCCAAGATTAGAATAGGATCGTTCGATACGACATTTCTGCCAAAAGGCGATCATATGAGTGGTAGATATGAACTCTTCGCGGCAACGGCTGGAGAGATATCCAAAAGTCTGCTCTACGGCAGAGGTGTAAAATCCGCAGTTAAGCACCCTGTAGAATATGGCGCTTCATCGTCGAAGCATCCCCACAACATATATCTCGAAGTGCTTCTCGACAGCGGTCTGGTCGGCTTTATCCCTTTTCTGTTTTTCTTATGGGTGCTCTACAGAAGTTTTACGGGTGTCGGTACGGATGCTGCTCCCGCGCTCTACGCTTCACTGGCTGGACTTTTTCTCACTTCTCTGGCAAGTTGGTCGATATGGTCGGCAAACCATATTTCGGTCATGATGACGGTATTGGCGGTTTTGCTTGGTATGAGCGCTTCATCCGGAAAGAGGATGGGGAGTTAGCCGATCACTCCCCTGATCCTTTTCTGGTGATCTTGTATGTTCCCATATAGAGTGTATCTATGTTGCAGTCGATATAGTCCACTATGGCGTCTTCTGGAGTGTGTACTATCGTTCTGCCGTGCAGATTGAACGAAGTGTTTATCGTGACTCCAAAACCTGTGCGTTTTTTGAGCGCCTTGAGTAGTCTGTAGTAGTCCGGATTGTCCCGCTCCTCTACGAACTGAGGTCTGGCGGTGCCGTCTACATGCACAGCGGATGGTATCTTGTCGTGGTATTGGTTTTTGACTCTGAAAGCGATTGCCATATGCTTGTGAGGAAAGCTGGCCTCGAAAAGTCGCTCTCTCTCCTCTTCGAGTATAGAGGGGCAGAATGGTTGATATGCCGGACGCCTTTTCACTTTGAGATTTATCATCTTTCTGATCTGCGGATTTGTAGGATTGGCCAGTATCGATCTGTTTCCCAGCGCCCTCGGGCCAAACTCCATGCGCCCCTGTACCAGCGCTATGACCTTGTCTTTCGAGAGCTCTTCCGCGGCGTTTTCGTACCACTCCTCTCCAAGGTTTTCGTACTCTATATAGCTGTCGTACTTTTCGAGCGCCTTTTCTATCTCCTCGGTGCTGTGGCCATTGCCGAAGTATGGCATCACATTTTTCGCCAGCCAGTCCAGATCCAGTCCCAGCTCCAGAGCTTTGAGGATGGCGGCGCCGGCGGATATTCCTTCGTCGCCCATGAAGGGTACTACATATATCTTTTTGTATGGTGTTCTTTCAAAGATATTGAGGCTCATGATGATATTGGCGGCAACTCCTCCCGATAGACATAGATACTCTCCACCGTGTACGGCATGTACTTTGCCGAGAAAATCCACAACCGTATCCTCGAGATACGATTGTATCGTGCTTGCGAATTTCTCTTTGCCGATCCTCTCTATCTCACTCTTCAGAAACTCCAGATCATAGAGTTTCTCGAGCCTCTTGACATCGTAGTGTATTCCGTCCGAGTCGATGGTCGTGGCGTCTACGAGTTTGCCGTAGAGGTCGTCGTCCTTTTCGGCGAACGCGGCCAGAGCCTCCACTTTGCCTTCGTCACTGTTTCTTCTGAGTCCGAGAGCCTGCGTAAACAGGCTGTACAGCTCTCCAATGGAAGCGAACCTGGCTCCATTGTCGAAACGGGTTGTTTCCGAAGAGGCTATCATGGTGTATTCTCTCTTTTCGTCGAACCTGAAAAGTTTGCTGAAATATCCGTCTCCGGCTCCGTCGATCGTGAGACTGAGTACATCTTTTTTCCCTACGAACGGAGAGAAGTAGTATGCCCCGACAGCATGGGACAGGTGGTGGTCGTAGAAGCATACTTCACCTACCTCGGTACCGCACTTCGCAAAGAGGTCCTTTACATATCTCGAAAACTTTTCGATTGCGCCGGAGAAGTTTTCATCTCCATAAACTCTGCCTTTCAGGCCCAGAAAGAGAAACTTGATCAGATATTTTCTGTTTTTCCAGAGCGCCGAGACTCTTGCGGCTTTGCCTTCCACATTGGACATGAGATATATTGGTTGGAAAAACTTTCTTCTGAGTCTCTTTTTTTCCAGTTTTTCCGGCAGTCCAAATCCTATGGAAGATTCCGAAAAACCATGACACAGATAATCGAATTTTTCGAAGTGGTGCTGCTCCAGAATGAAACTTGGCACGACACCGTCGTGTTTTTTCCTCGTGACACGCTCCGTGCTCATCGCGAATATCTCTTTTTTATCGAAATCGATCACGAAAAGGGAACTGTCATGACTGTATAGTTTGCTTCCGGCGATAATCAAGCTCGTTCCTTTGTCTCTTTGGGTTTTATGCTTTTTTTAGAAATTTGGAGAGGAGCACTATCCTCGTACCGTTGACCCGCCCCTCTATTTCGGTAGCCTTGTCGGTCAAATGAATATTTTTGACTACTGTTCCGCGTTTGGCGGTAAAGCCCGCGCCTTTCACTTCCAGATCTTTGATGATCGTAACGGAGTCCCCTTCGTTGAGAATCGTTCCGTTGCTGTCGAGAGTCGGTTCTCTCTCTTCGCTGCCACTTTCGGCCCACTCCAGTACCTCCGGTTCCAGGTAGATCATATCCAGCAACTCTTGTGGCCATCCTTCCGAAGCTATGCTTTTGAGGATCCTGTAGGCTGTTACCTGTACGGCGGGATGTGGACTCCACATGCTCTCGTTGAGACATCTCCAGTGGTTTGGATTGTCCGATTGGGGATTGTCGATCAGACCTCTGCAAGTGGAGCAGATCAGAATGGATCTGTCCGCACTCCCATCGGCAGGTTCCACCTCGTACACTTCCAGCTCTTCGTTGCCTCCACACAGTTCACATACTCCTCCGCTTCTGGCTTCCAACTCTTCTTTGGTTCCCATGACTCTCCTTTCGGGGATTGTGTTGAGGCTTTACGCCTCCTGATCGTCTTTTTTCAGAGATTTTCTGATCTCTTCGAGTCCCTCTTCCATAAAATCGACTATCATCTTTGCCGCCAGTTCATCATCTGTCTCCGGCACATCCCAGTCCGTTATTTTCAAATGCGTCTCAAAAAGTATTCTCATCTCTTTTTTGATCTCGTTTTTTCTCTCTATCAGATCTTGCTTCGTAGGGTTCGCCATCCGTCTCTCCTTGATTTTGTGGCCCGGAACATACTCTGGTCGCCTTTTTTAATATCAAATGTATTGTAGCATGTTAGATTTAGACAGCATGCGACCCTAAACCTCAAACAGGAGCATGGACAATCTGTTTTTGACATCCTGGTATTTGGTTTATGGAAGCAGGGTTGGTTATTCGTGCTTCTCCAGCGATTTATCGTTTACTTGCCGCAGTTGGGGTATAATTCGTCGTAAATCACAAATACCAGAAGGAGACGAAACATGCCTATGCTCGACAGTTTTATGGTGGATCACACCAGGATGAAGGCGCCAGCGGTAAGAGTGGCCAAGACGATGAAGACCCCATGCGGAGACACCATTACCGTATTTGATCTGCGCTTCTACAAGCCCAATGTCAAAATGATGGGCGAAAAGGGTCTGCATACACTGGAGCACCTCTATGCCGGTTTCATGAGAGATCATCTCAACGGAGACGATATAGAGATTATCGATATATCTCCCATGGGTTGCAGAACGGGGTTCTATATGTCTTTGCTGGGAACGCCGGATGAAGAGAGGATAGTCGAGGCCTGGGAGAAGTCCATGAAAGATATTCTTGCTGTCGAATCCAAGGATGATATTCCTGAACTCAATGTCTATCAATGCGGAAGTTGCAAAATGCACTCTCTTGAAGAGGCTCAGGAGATATCCAGAGAGGTGCTCGACGCCGGAATAGGGATCATGGACAACGAAGAGCTCAAACTGGATGAAGAGATGCTCAAAGGAGCTACATGCTGATACTCATTCCCGTGATCGGGGACGATATCTCCAGCGCCCGCATAAGCAGCCGTACCGACGCGCAAAAGTGGGTATTGCTCGATTTCGAAGATGGAAGCGTCAAAAAGGCGGAGCTCCACGATACTCTCGACGACCTTTCCGGCAGATGGGTGGATTATGTGGTTCTGGAAAACTCTTTTGAAAATTATATGGACTTCATGGAAGAGGGAAGTATGGTACTTGTCAGAAGAGCAGGACAGGACAGTGTAGACTCCATAGTCGAAGCGTTCAAGTTCAAAGAGCTCGACGAGATAGGATTTTGAGAGCCGGAAGCGTTTTGACTCGTCTCCGTTTCGATTCTGTGTAAAGGTCGCGGTGTGCCCAGAGAAATAGAGCGTGTATTGACGAGCGATGGCAGCTACACCTGTCGCTCCGCCAAATTCGATGAATGCTATCACTCCACCAGAGACGGTGCACTGAAAGAGTCTCTGCACAAACATGTGATACCGGCTTTTTCTCTCGTGCCGGAGATGGAAGAATACAGAATACTGGATATCTGTTTCGGTCTGGGATACAATACATGGACGACAATCTTTTATCTCAGGCACAAAGGCATCAAAAGGCGCCTGAAGATATACTCTCCGGAGATGGATCGTGATCTCGTGGCTTCTCTGGCGGATTTCGAATATCCCGAAGAGTTCGGCTTTCTTGCCGATATCATACGGTGCATCTCGACAGAGGGCAGATACGAGAGCGATACGCTCTGCATAGAGCTTCTTTTCGGGGATGCCAGAGAGACGATAGGCGAGATCGGGGAGCGGGTGGATATAGTCTATCAGGATCCGTTCAGCCCAGCTAAAAATCCTCTATTGTGGACCAGAGAGTATTTCGCCCAGATCGCCGCACTCTCCACGAAAGAGACAGTGTTGACCACATACTCCAGTGCTACTCCGGTGAGAATGGGATTATACGAAAACGGTTTCAACATATATGAAACCCCTTCAGAAGATGTCAGGAGGGGGACAGTGGCTTCGTTCGCCAGCTTGGATCTGAAAGTCGTGGATATGGAGCTAAAAAAGCAGCGTAATCCCCAAGCTGCCTCTCTGAGGGATAGCGATTTTGGCAGCGCTATACTTGTTTAGCTGAAACGGCACTTTTCCAAAACAAAAGTCTCCAATTACGGTCGCGCTTTTTGGAGAGTTGCTCATGAAACCCCCTCTGTTTTTCAGTTTTTGCGCATCGATATTTGGATAAGTACTTAATGCTTTCAGGGCGCATCGATAGTCGCTTCGAAGCAGCTCTATCAGTCTTGTCAACTCTTTGATACTTTGGCGGCGAATGAACATCTCGTCATGCATCAGCAGCACGAGGTGTTTTGAGGTGAAAGTCCGGTTTTCTTTTATATATCTTTTTATGCTGGAGTATATCTCTTTGGCGTTTTGCAGGGGGTATCCTTTGCGGTCATGCCGCCACTCCAGATCCCAGCCATATATCCTGTATCCGTGTTCTGCCAGCAGGTCTGCCGCTTCGGCTCCGGAGCCCCTGCCTTTTTCGAGTCCGCCCAATCGCCATATGTTGCGTCCCGGCAGTCTGGCCATCATGGTGTCCAGCTTCAGGAAGTTTCTGTTTTTCTCGAAATCATCCAGGACCCCATTGGGATCGGAGTAGAACTTCCTGTACTTAAAGCCAGCGTGGGTAAAGCTGTGGTTACCCATCTCTATCCAGGGGTTGTTGCGATAACGCTCCATATAGCGTCCCAATCCTCTGTCGCGCGAAAGCGGAATACCAACGAGGAAGACAGCAAGGGGCACCTTCTGTTCGCGTAC
Organism: uncultured Nitratifractor sp.; assembly: GCA_964650685.1. Taxonomy (GTDB): domain Bacteria; phylum Campylobacterota; class Campylobacteria; order Campylobacterales; family Sulfurovaceae; genus Nitratifractor. The sequence continues at coordinate 612 of CAZYUW010000118.1, read as the reverse complement.
TACTTTGTCCAGCGATCCGCTGCCTACGAGAGGGCCGTCGTCACTGCTTAGATATACGCTTATCGGATGATCCGTATGGGCCGAGGAGTGGCGGTCGATGCGTATAGTGGAGATATATGACAGAGCAGATAGTAACAGTACCGAAAAAACTATATTTTTTATCTCGATTCCTTTTCGCGGATTTTTCACCACTTATCGAGACGAGGTACGGTATCGGAGAGGCCAGGTCCGTGAAAAAAAAGGGGATCAGTCCTCTTTGGAGTCGTTCTCTCGCTCTTTTTTGTCGGCTTCGGCTTTGGCGATCTTCTCTTTGTGTGCCAGTCGGGATTCCATACCGTTCTCTTTTTCGAAATCGGATATGATCTCCCTGACCTTCTCACCCTCTATCACCTCCACATCCAACAGGACTTTTGCCATGGACTCTATGGCTCCGCTATATGTCTTCAGGGTCTCCAGTACGCGACTGTAGCGCTCCTGCAGAAAGTTTTTGATGGTTTCATCCATCTTTTCGGCAGTCTTTTCGCTGTAGTCCTTTATCGCCATACCGCCGCCGAGGAAGCTGTTCTGCGACTTCTCCAACACCATCAGTCCGGCGACATCGCTCATGCCGTA
>CAZYUW010000117.1:0-3151 GCA_964650685.1 uncultured Nitratifractor sp. | reverse complement strand
ATGCGGAAAAAGAGCCGGATAAAAACGATTTACAAAAAGATAGAGATTCTACCTATGGAGAAGATACCGAGTCATCTTCAAGTCATCAACTTGCCCCCAATGGTGTTGCTGTTCAGTCGCAACAGAAGCGCAGTAGGTGTGTGGGAGGCGAGATGCTGATATGGAGACAGGATGCCAGTAGCGGAGAGATGAGATGGTTTGGAACCGGAGAACCATGCGGATCTTCGGCTATGTCGGAGAGAAAAATCAGAAAAGTCAAAACTGACAAACGGGGATGCATAGAGTACAAAGGAAGATATTATCGCAACAAGACGACCAGAGCCGATGATGGGACTATGGTCAAGATTCCGGGTCGTCCGGATCTCAAGCGACCTTGCGATTTGAAAAAAAGTTCATTTTCATATACGGATCCAGAGGTTGAACGAGCCGAAATGGTACGCCGCGAAGAGATAAAATATTGGCAGGACAGTATAGAGACACAAAGACAGATGCTCGAAAATGCCGAAGCCAAGCTGAGTGAGATGGAGTCGCAGAACGAAGAGGGTACCTTCGATAAGGCGATCGCCAGCACAAAAGAGGCTATAGCGACATACCGCCGCCAGATCGAAGTGGGCCGTTCGCAGCTCAAGGCGTACGGAGGATCCGAAAAAGAGCATCACAGCAGAATAGACACTTCAATATCCGCTCGCATCTCAGCCCACAGGAAAGAAGCGACCAGACTCAGGCAAAAGAGGGAAGCCAATAAAATCTTCAACGAAGCAAGAATGATGGCTGTTCGTTTCTCCGATGACGAAGAGCATACCAAAAACGCTCTCAAGACAGTCGAAAGATTGCGCAAAAAGGCTGTAGCCGATCCCGAAAGTGCCAAAAATGTCAAAGAGGCATTTCGAAAGATTTTCTATGAAAGTTCCCAGATAAAACAGCAGGCCGAAACTGTCTATCAGACAGAAAAGGCCCTGGAGTTGGACAAAAAAACCAAAAGGCTCAAAACATATCGCCGGGCCGCTTTGATGGCCAATAAATATCTGGCAAAAGCCGATCCTACCGGCATAGGTGACAAAATAGTAGAGGTTATGGAGGACAGTTACGCCCTGATAGATGGACTGGAAAAAGGCGGCGAGAAGGGGGCGATGGATATGCTTCTGCATTTGCTGGATAAGCGCAGTGACGACTATGCCAGCGTTTTGTACAAAGAGTATGGAAGGATCAGGGATTACTACGACTATACTCACGGCGGATACAGGGTCAAAAAGAGTGAGTCCTATTACGACGAAAACGGCAACAGACTCGAAGTCATAAAAAAGTATCAGCATGTCTACGACAAAAATGGCAGGCCCATAGATGTGGCTATACCGAGAAAACTTGGGCAGGCGACAGTGGATTATCTCGAAAGCAGATACAACACCCCGGCCAATCTGGGACGAGAGACAGTTGAAATGACGCGGGCTGCAAAAGACGGGAGAATACTCGATGCGTTGGAGCACAATCTCAATATCGCCGATACGCTCGAAATGGGAGAAAAGCAGATAGAAGGAGCGATAAAAGGCGTAAAACGAAGATAGGAGTCGGATTTGTCGGGAGATATAAAGATCGATCATTCATCGAAACGGATATACCTGTTTTCAAAGTGTTTTTATATTTGGGTTTTTGATATCTTTTCGCGTCTCTCTGGTTGGATGATCGTCGCGGATCGAAACCCGACAACCGTGTACGGTTCTGATATAAAGAAAAAGGCACAATAGATAAAAAGGAAGATGAAATGAATATCTATCTTAAGTTTTTCATGGCGATATTGTTGTTGATTGGTGCGAGCAGGCTGTTTTTGTCGGATACAAAAGGGACGAAGTATCAGCCCTCCAAAGAAGATTTGACCAATATAACGGGATACTCCATAGATGGCAAATATCAGGGAAAGGCGTTTTATCGCAACGGCGACAGAGAGTGGACGGTAGATATGGAGATTGCCGACAACAAGATCAAATCGATCAGATGGACATACTACAGGTCTGAAGTTTCGGACTCCAATGTCAGCTGGGACGATATGGGCAATGTGAGTTTCGTCAGCGCCAGAACGCATGATCACGGAGCAGGCAATATAGCGACATATATACATGATACGAGAGTCGAGAATGGAGTATTGAGTCTTGATTACAGAAAAGACAGCCACGCTGAAGATATAGAGTATCTGAAGCTGAAATACGATCTACAGGGCAAAATACCGGACAAACACTCCTCTTTGGGCGGAGTTTTTGTCAGAAGTCCACAAGAAGGGTGTGTAGAGACGAAAGTGGTAGCGGAGTTTCCGCAAATCGTAAACTCCGGAGTTATCCCAAGAGAGGATATGGATATTATGTTGTCGAATACCAGAATCAGAAATACGGTATGGAAAGCCGTCAAAAACGATCCGGAGTACAAAATGCAGAAGCAGTTTGAAAAGATGGGGATCAGTGAAGTGATCGGAGGCATCATGAAACATGCCGTGCTCAAAGATACAGAAATCTCCAGATGGTCTCCACACGGTATGCTGCGGCTAGATATCGAGGATGTCTATCTGGAGAGCAAGGGTAGAGAGACCAGGTTCGTTGAAAACGATAATACCACCTACAGGATATCGCGGTTCGAAAGTGCGGGATATTCTGTAAAGGTGTTGATGTGCAGAGAAAAGATGTATGCCTTGAATCTGGATAGAGAGACAAGAAAATACCGTGACCCCGAAAGCGGATCTACCCGTTACGAATATCTGAAATACGACCTGCGAAAGATAGAATAGAGATGATCGTTATATTTCCGAAAACGAAAACTCTGCTATTCAATTTTCAGACGCAGCGGGTGACCATCGATATCGAGGTTTACTTTGCCCGGAGCCTCGTTTGTCGCCGTCAAAGAGATAGTGTTGCGATCGATCATTCTTATAAACAGCGATGAAGGATAATTGAATGATCTCAATATATCGTCAGAAGATTCAGGTTTGAAATAAAAAATATACTCCGTGTTTCTTTTTATCTCGAAAGTGTTACTTTTTTCGGTTGCAGTAAAAAGATACTTGCCGGGCGAACGAGTACGAAAGTTCCACGAAAGTTTCAATTTTTTCCCATCGGTTATAAAGCGGGCTTCTATTCTGTAGCGCGCGTTCCACTCCAGTCTTCTGAGA
>CAZYUW010000116.1:0-3057 GCA_964650685.1 uncultured Nitratifractor sp. | reverse complement strand
GATTGGCGCTGGTGACCAAAGCCTTGCTCCCATCAGCCACGACGCATTTGGCGTGCACCGAGGCGCCATCCTCGTCCCACCAATACAGAGCCGCTTTCGGAAGCGTTTCGTGGAGATATCCGATGGAATCCATGGAAATCTTTCCACCGTGATCGCTCGTCGACTCCAGCAGCACCTTCACCGCCACGCCTCTCTCCGTGGCCTCGCGCAGCGCTTCCAGGATCCGATCGACCTTGTAGGCCACGAAACTGACCACGAAGAGCTTCCTCCTCGCGGATCGCACGACTTCCAGAAAAACCTCTTCCGTCCTGCGTGTCGGTACCAGCGGGGTTTCCGGACCCGTCCAGACCAACGTGGCCTTCACCCGTTCGGACTCGAGCGCTTCCCTGGCCAGATAGGAGGAACGCAGGGCTACGATGCATTCGCTCGCTTTCATGTCGGCGTCTTCCCGACAGACCCTTTCCAGTCTCTCCGCATCCACCGTTCCCAGCCACGTCTTCATCGAATGCGAGAGACCGCGAAGATCTTCCAGCCATTCCATCCTCTCCCAGCTTCCTGGCATACTCCTGCTCAAAAAGTATCCCTTTGACTTCGTTGGTGTGACCGATAACAGCTTCGGGGTCATATATCTGGGCGAAATACTCCTCTATCTCTGTATCATCGGCGCTCTCCAGCTCACTGTAACCACGCCTGACAGCTTCGAATACCTCGCTTTTGTCTATCATCAGAGGATCCTAAAAAAGCGCTCCGACACCAAATGCTATCAAACCTCCTCTGACTGCAAAACTTTTTACCTCTTTGCGAACCTGCTGCTTGATCTGGGCCGGCGTCATATTTGCATATTTGGAATTCGCTTTTTCCCTGGACTCAATGATCCTCCTTGTAGTCTCCTCGTCAATAAAGTTCTCATACTCACCGACTACAGCATCCACAACTTCACCGCTTATCTTCCATATACCGTTTACCGTTTCACTGGCTATCGCGAAAATACTTCTGTTCATCTCTGCTCCTTTTTGGGATATATCATTGCAATTATAGATCGGCATAGTGACAGATTTGGTCAATGAAATGGAAGATCGGCACATTGTACGAAAACTTCATGTCAAAAGCATAACTTGAAACGATTTCGGATATTTGGATAAGATACATTAAAGATTGAAAAATACAAAAAGGACAGAGAATGCTCAAAAAGATATTGTTGGGGTTTTTGGGATTGATAGTATTGGTAGTGGCGCTGGTGCTCTTCGCGACATCCGGAATGACCGATACTGCCGAAGAGTTTTTCGCAGATGTCTCCAAAGGGGATTACGACAAGGCCTATACCATGCTCTCCGAAGATTTCAAACGCTCAGTGTCGAAAGAGCAGCTCAAGAGCTTCATGGACAGCAACGGGCTGTCGGATTATAAAAGTGCCAGCTGGGGCAACAGATCTTTCGAGGGCAAAAGAGGGGTTCTCGAGGGAAGTATAGAGACCAGATCCGGCAGCGCGGTGGCTCTGAAGATAGATTTCGTCAAGACCGAAAACGGCGACTGGAAGATATACCATATAAGCAAACCAGCCGCCGGTGTGAGTACCGAATCGGACAAAAGCTCCAAAGAGAGCGCGAAGAAAGCTGATTTGGTGACACCCTCCAAAGACGAAATAAAAAAGATGGTCAAAAAGACCATTCACGACTTCGCCGTCTCTATCAATGAAAAAAGCATGAAACCCCTCTACGAGACGATGAGCAGCGCATTCAAAGAGCAGTACGCGCTTGAAAAATTCAACGGGATCTACAAAAAGTTCTTTGAAATGAACAACGACTTCACTCTGCTCGACAAAATGGAGCCGACGATAGAGTCACCCATCGAGAGAAACGACGATGGTACAATCGTCGTCAACGGTTACTATCCCACCAAACCGAGCAGATTTATCTTCAAACTCAGATATATACGGGAGAGTGGAGAGTGGAAACCGATAGGGATATACACCACTCTCAAAGAAATGCGCCAAAACACTCGACAAAAGAGCCAGGCTCCTGTGCAGGCCAAAGAGTCGATAGTAAAAGAGGAGTATCTGAGACTGGTCAAAAACACCATGCACACCTTCGCCGTATGCGTCAATGAAAAGAGCATGCAAAAACTCTACTCCGATCTGGCCGATATGGCACAGAAGCAGACCAGCGTGGAAAAGCTAAACGAAGCGTTCAAGGCATATCTGAACAGCAATGTCAATCTGCTGCTGCTGGACAAGATCGATCCGGTATTCGACCAGAAACCTTCGGTAAGCTCCGATGGAATACTGTGGCTGAAAGGGCACTACAACACCGCCGACAAAGCCAGGCTGCACTATGACCTGAGATATATCAAAGAGGGTTCCGACTGGAAACTCGCAGCGATGAATCTGGTCGTAAAATGATCAAAGCGGTTCTACTGGGCGCTCTATGCGCGACATGGCTGTGGGCTGCCGATGTAGTGAACGGCTTTTTGGGGGAGTGGAAATGCGTAAGGCGTTTCGAAAACGGCAGACACATAGAGACGGAACGCATCAGATTCAACCCCGGCAGCTTCGCCTTTACACTGAGTGTGGACATAGACAGAGGGGAGTACTCCGTAAAAGGATTGCAGATAGAGGCCACAGGCATATGGAAAGCATCAGGTGAGACTCTCGTAACCGTAGTGGAACAGATCAGGCTCAAAAGCCCCGGCAAAGTCAAAAACATAAATGAGAGCTCTCTGGGCAGACTGATACAGAGTCTCAGGAACAGATATTTGAGCGATCCTATCAGAATATACCGCATATCGCATATAGACGGCGGAGCCTTCGGTACAGTTTCCGAAAATGGCCAGAGCTCCGAATATTCAAAGCTCCACTGAGATCGTGGTTTGCTTTTTTTGGCTATAATCCACAACATAATCACCGACCGAGTGCTCAGGGAGACGGGAAAGAGAAAAAGTAATTTCCAAAAACAGAGTATTTCATCATAAAAAAGAGATTCGTCGATTTCAGGATTCGCGCGCTCATCGTTCATGCCGGCCGATTACGAGAACTTTTTGAGTCTGATATCCCAAAGAACC
>CAZYUW010000115.1:0-6996 GCA_964650685.1 uncultured Nitratifractor sp. | reverse complement strand
GAGGGGGTATCCCGTTGCCGCAACACTGTTAACTCTGAATACCCCTGCAATACAAGAGGAAAGATGGACGACAATACCAGACAGAAAAACGGAAACAACACATCGCATGGCGGTCAAAGGAAACACAACAGAACCCATGTGCCGGTAGAGGGTTACAAGATAGAGGATCTGCAGCAAAAACCGCTCGAAGAGCTGGTTGAAATAGCGCGAAAGTTCAAAGTTGACAACCCCAACGAGTTTCAACGAAAAGATCTCATATTCGAGATACTCAAAGCGCAGGTCAGCCAGGGCGGCTATATCCTTTTCACCGGTATTTTGGAGATCATGAACGATGGATACGGTTTTTTGCGCTCCATAGACGGCAATTTCGCCAACTCCGCCAACGACACCTATGTGAGCTCCACTCAGATAAAGAGGTTCGCTCTAAGAAACGGCGATGTGGTTACGGGACAGGTGAGGGCGCCCAAAGATCAGGAGAAGTACTACGCGCTGCTCAAGATAGAAGCGATCAACTATCTACCTCCGGAAGAGTCCAAAAAACGGCCGCTATTCGATAATCTTATACCTCTTTATCCCAACGAGAAGTTGAAGCTGGAGTACAATCCCATGAAGTTGACCGGAAGGGTCATAGATCTCTTTTCGCCGGTAGGAAAGGGGCAAAGAGCCCTGATCGTCGCTCCACCAAGAACGGGTAAGACCGAACTGCTCAAGGAGATCGCCCACGGCATAACCCACAACAACCCTGATGTGACTCTGATGGTTCTCCTGGTCGACGAGAGGCCCGAAGAGGTTACCGATATGCAGCGTTCCGTCAAAGGTGAGGTTTACAGTTCGACTTTCGATCTGCCTGCCCAGAACCATGTCAGAACCGCGGAGATGGTCATAGAAAGAGCTAAGCGTCGTGTCGAATTGGGGCAGGATGTGATAATACTGCTGGACTCCATCACCCGTCTCGCCAGAGCATACAATACCGTGACTCCAAGTTCCGGCAAGGTCCTCTCCGGAGGAGTGGACGCCAATGCTCTACATAAACCCAAAAGGTTTTTCGGCGCGGCCAGAAATATAGAAAACGGAGGCAGTCTGACGATTATCGCAACTGCTCTCATAGAGACTGGCAGTCGCATGGACGAAGTGATCTTCGAAGAGTTCAAAGGTACCGGAAACGCGGAGGTGGTACTCAGCAGGCATGTGGCGGACAGACGCATATATCCGGCGATAGATGTCACCAAATCCGGTACGAGAAAAGAGGAGCTTTTGACCGATCCGGAAACTCTGCAGAAGGTATGGGCTATCCGCAATGCCATGCAGAATATGGAAGAGGTGGAGGGGCTCAAGTTTCTATTCTCCAAAATGCTCAAGACCAAAAGCAACGACGAGTTTTTGAGTATCATGAACGAAGGAGCCTGATATAGTACGGGTCGGAGTTTTCGATTCCGGTGCGGGCGGGTTGACGGTGGTGGACAGCCTGCTGAAACATGGACTGTTCGACGAGATAGTTTACTATGGCGATACCGCCCGGGTTCCGTATGGGACCAAAGATTCCAACACCATCATAAGATACGGTCTTGAAGCTGTCGAGTTTTTCAACAACTTCGATATAGATATGCTCATCACAGCGTGCAACACCGTCAGCGCTCACGCTTTGCCACAGATGAGAGAGAAGAGTGGATACGATGTGTATGGGGTGATAGCGCCTGGGATCAGAGCTTTGACTCAGAAGGTGCCCGAGAGAGACTCCAGGATACTCATACTTGGCACGAGAGCCACTATAGCTTCGGGCAGGTATCAGCAAGAGCTCAGGGACGAAGGCTACGGCAATATAGAGGCGATCCAGACAGGTATGTTCGTACCCGTGGTAGAGGAGGGCATATTCGAAGGAGAGGTTCTCGAGGCGATGATGGAGCACTACTTTTGCGGGATCGAGACCGAGCCGGATGCCGTGATATTGGGGTGCACTCATTTTCCCCTCATATCGGAGAGCATTCGATCCTATTTCGGAGGCAGGCCGTTGATGATACACTCGGGCGAATCGATAGTGGATTATCTGAAAGACAGAGGTATCGAGCCCGGAGGTAGAGATACCGTACTGAAGATATTCGCTTCCGACAATGTCGATGGTCTTAGATCCATAGCGCAGAAATGGCTGGGAAGGTCAAGTTAGATAGAGCTCTTTTTCAGAGATTTCAAAAGTTTGTATACGCTTTTGGTATCGTTGTCGGCGATACGCCAAAGCAGACTGTTTTCCAGGATCTTCATCACGAAAGAGCCGGATCCGGCCAGCTTCACGAGTCTTTCTCTGACATATTCGTTACCGGTCGCGTCGATGTATCTCTCCATGACGGTTTTGTAATCGATCTCTATTCCGGTTTTGGCGAGTGAAAAGAGAAACAAGAAGAGATCCCGGTAGAAGAGTGTCTTTATATCTACATCTTCGGAGAAGCTCTCTTCGAAATCCAGCATCGACACATCCCCATTGGCTGTAAGAACGAAATTTTTCAGCTGTGATCCTCCGTGAAACTCACCGATCCCGTGGAGACTGCATAAAAGATCAAGGCATTTCGAAATAATATTTTCGCTATCCAGGATAAGCCTTTTTTTCAAACCATAATAGACCGGATCCCCTCTGTCCTTCATCACGAAGTAGTTGTCGGCAGCGTATGCCACTTCAGGTACGCTGATATTTTGACTATATAGTCGTTCGAGTTTCGCTACTTCGTAATCGAGTGTCTCTTTTTTGCTTTTCCTGGATACCGGTATCAGCAGAGGATTTTTGCTGATGGCATAAGCGGTTTTCTGGAGCAGATTGGAGCCTGTTTCGCGCCCTTTTTTGACCCAGAAGTACTCTCCATTGTGCTCTATTTTGAATGTGTCTCTTCCCGGATTGTCTCTCAGAAAGTCGTCTATGGTGTTTTTGAGGCTACTCATATTCCATTTTTCCGGCCAGTTTTCTATACTCTTCGCACTCTTGCAGCAGTTTCTCCGCACTGTCTATACACACGATCCTGCCATGTCTGAGTACGGCTATTCTGTCCGCACTCTGTACAGTCGTAAGTCTGTGTGCTATGATGATGGTTATCCGTTCCGCGGTTATTCTCTCTATCGCGTCCGTTATCTTCTTTTCGCTCTGCGAATCCAGAGCGCTGGTCGCTTCGTCGAATATGAATATTCTGGGGTCCACATAGAGTGCTCTGGCTATGGCTATGCGCTGTCTCTGTCCTCCCGAGAGATTGGCTCCATATTCGTCCAGATTTTTGTATATCCCACCCATCTCTTCGACAAAATCCCATGCGTTGGCCTGTTTGAGGCACTCGATCACTCTTTCTTCGTCGATCTCCTTGCCATAGGCCACATTCGCCGCGACGGTATCGTTGAATATATACACTCTCTGGGTGACTATGGATATGGAGTTTCTAAGGCTTTCGAGCGAAAAGCTCTCTATCTCTTTACCGTCTATCGTTATTTTGCCCGAGACTGGATCGTAAAATCTGACTATGAGATTCACTATCGAGCTTTTTCCACCTCCGCTGTCACCCACCAGAGCCAGCTTCTGGCCCTTTTTTACATCGAAACTTATCCCGTCAAGAGCCCGCTTGTCGCCATACTCGAGTACCACATCCCTGAAGCTGAGTTTTTCGATATCTCCAAGCTCCTCGTTCCTTGTCGATACGATTTTGGGCTTTTGATCCAGTATGTAGAGTATCCTTTCGCTCGCGGCGACTGCATTCTGCAGTTCGTTGTAGAGGCTGGCCACCCTCTTTACGGGAGTGTAAAGCATGAAAAGAGCTGTCAAGAAAGAGAAAAAACTCCCCACACTCATCTTGTCGTCTATCACCTCCTGGCCTCCGACGATGATCACCATCACGACGCCGAGTGCCCCCAGGGTCTCCATCATGGGTCCGGAAAGCTCCGATGTCTTTATCGCCTTCATATTGATCTTGAAAAACTGGAGATTTTCCGCTGTGAACTTTTTGTATTCGAACTTTTCGGCGGCATGGGCTTTGATGAGTTCGATATTGTTGAAGATCTCCGTGAGTCTGGATGTGATATCGGATGTCTTCTCCTGAGATCTGTGAGAGAGCTTTTTGAGTTTTCTGGCTATGATCCTGAGAGGGAAGATCATGACAGGAAGTACAATCAGAGCGAAAAAAGCGAGCCTGGGACTCTGATATACGACCACCCCAAGCAGTCCGAGCGTCATCAGTATCTGTCTTCCCATTTCTGGTATCATGGTCGATACGACCATCCTTATGCGCTCCACATCGTTTACATTCCGGCTTATGAGTTCTCCGGAGCGAAATCCATGAAAAAACGATATATCGAGCGAAAGTATCCTCTCGAGAAGTTTGTTTCGTACTTTTCTTATGATATCCTGACCGATATAGGACGAGAAGTAGACCTGTATATATTTGCCTCCCCCCTTCATCGCGTATACCAGTACGATGGCGTATGGCAGCAGATGCAGAGCGTTCACATCCTTGTTGATGAATATTTCGTCGAGTACAGGTTTGACCAGATAGGCCGATGCCGAAGCTCCGGCCGCGGACAGGATCATACCGAATATAGCGAGCAGTAGATATGGAATATAGCCTTTGAAGTACGGCAGTATCAATCTGCTCAATACGATTTTGATATCTTTCAAACGACCCTGCCTCCTTCCGGAAAGAAACCCTCTCTCAAAGACCCACGCATGCCCGTACCGTTTCCATTTTGGTCGACGCTATCTTTCTGGCTTTGGCCGCTCCCTCTTCGAGTATTTCGTAAACCTCGTCGGGATGCTCCAGATAGTAGGCCCTTTTGTCTCTGGCTTCGGCGAAATGCTCCCATATAAGCCCTTTGAGATATTTTTTGAAGTTGCCGTAGCCCTCTTTTCCGCTTCTGTATCTCTCGCCGAGCTCCCGCTTTTCCTCCTCTCCCAAAAAGAGTTCGCACAACGCGAAAACATTACACTTTTCAGGATCGAGAGGTTCACCCATAGGCGTAGAGTCAGTGACGATCTTGTTGCACCGTTTCTGTAGGGCCTTCTCCTCCATGAATATCTCGATGGTGTTGCCGTAGCTTTTACTCATCTTGGCGCCGTCGAGCCCTGGTACGGTCGCGACTTTCTCCTCTGTAAGCGCCTCTGGAACTGTGAATATCTCTCCGTGTTCGTTATTGAATTTGATCGCGATATCTCTCGTCATCTCGAGATGCTGTATCTGGTCTTTGCCTACTGGAACTTTCTGGGCATCGTAGAGCAGTATATCGGCCGCCATTAGAACAGGATAGCTGAACAGAGCGTGGCTCGGAGCTATGCCTTTGGCCACTTTGTCTTTGTAGCTGTGGGCCCGCTCGAGGAGACCAACCGGTGTGTATCTGGATAGTATCCAGTAGAGCTCCAGTACCTCTTTGACATGGCTCTGCACCCAGAAGACGGTCTTTTCAGGATCGATCCCCAGAGAGAGGAAGTCCACCGCCGCTTCGAATGTGTTTTGTCTGAGTTCCTGCAGATCCGCTCCTCCGCTAAGAGCATGATAGTTGGCTATGAATGCGAACAGCTCGTTATCCTGCTGTAGTCTGAGCATCTGGGCGATCGCCCCAAAGTAGTTTCCTATGTGGAGTTTGCCGGAAGGCTGTATGCCTGAAAGTACACGCATGTAAATTCCTGGTTTTTGTTTGCGATTATAGCAGTTTATGGGTTATAAACCGACGCTGTTGAGCGAGAACGAAAAACACTTCGTTATTTTGCCGTCGATCATCCTTTTTTGGCGTAGTGTCTCGACTATTTTTGGATCGTGTTATACACACTCGGTAAATTTCCAGTTGAACTGTGCAGCGTTTTGATTTCATAATAATGTGCTTGTTCTTGAAATTTTTGCAGATGTGGCGTTGTGCATCCGACTGTCTTTTGATATCATTAAGTAAAGGAGCACGAATGAAGGTAAAAGGAAGTATCGGGTACCTCTTCGTCGTACTACTGACGATAGGGGTTTTTGTGTTGCCGGTGGAGCTTGAGTCAGGATGTTCGCGTCCCGGAAAAGGGGATTATCTGTCGTTGCTCGAAGATCGTTTGAAGTTGTATCCAAATGTCGTTAAAACGCTTCCGTCGCTTGGACTTGGACGATATCTAGACGCGGAACATGGCGTATCGATGATAATGCCAAAAAAGTGGAATATCGTCAAGGCGAAAGATTGGAATGTTATGTACGAGAACGGCGAAGGTCGCTCCTATGTCACCATAGGGTACAGGATCCATGCCGAGTCCCGGACGAGAAGAGACCCTGAATCTTTTGCTTTGATGCTCAAAAAGAAACTGGATGACGAGTTCGATAAAAAGACCACCAAAGATACCGGGATAGAATCTGTTCAGATAATACAGGCTCCTGTCGTGTATTCTCTGGGCGAATATATGGTGGGTGGATATACCGCAAAATATCTGATGAAAGATGGTCGAACACTGTTCAAAATCAAAAAGATGATTGATGACGGGGATCTCGTTTATGATATCAGCGGTATGGCCTACTATGATACACAGCGATATTCTCTTGTTAGATTTCTTGTAGAAAGCGCCGCTATGACATTCTGGTCGACCTCTTTGTGTACGGAGGAGGAAAAATGAAATCCATAATGATAGTTCTCGCAATGGCCATGCTTTGGGTGGGTGGTTATATCTATGCACAGGGAGGTATCAAAGATATCAATGGATATCTTAGAACTCATAAAATCGGTGGAGGCAAACTATCGGGAGAGGCAAAAGGTACCTCTACACCCACTTTCGCAGAGCCAGAATCAAATAGTGGGCAAGAGGGAGGATATATAAAAAATCTCAATGGTGTGATTGTCAAAAGAGGATGTGTGCAAGTGGGCGACAAGTGGTACGAGCTCGATGAAGTATCTACGGAAGAAGGGATAAAGTACGGAAAAATATGCAGTGTCACGCCCGGACCTTCGGATGAGGCTTGCACAACTTCAACAATGACGACTCAGGAAGGTACAGGTCTTTCTGTATCATTTATGTTT
>CAZYUW010000114.1:0-5920 GCA_964650685.1 uncultured Nitratifractor sp. | reverse complement strand
TGGAGCAAAAAGCAAAAGAGAGGGAACGAAAAGCCAGAGAGAAAGAACGCATCGAAAAAATCGCAAGATACAACAGCGATCTAAAAAGAGGTGTTCCGCCTATCTTCGCTGCTATACAAAACAGACTATATGACAAACTCATCGAAGCGATAGAGGCAGGAGAGGATGTCAATGAGCATTACAAAAATCGCACACCGCTCTTTCACGCGATTTACAATAGCGACATCGAAGCGCTGGAGGTATTGCTGCAAGCGGGAGCGGATCCGAATATCATAGACGAACATGGACTATACACGCCTTTATCGATGGGAAATCTCAAATTTGCAAAGATGCTTGTCAGATATGGTGCGGATGTAAATTTTCAACATAACAAAAGTGAAACAGCACTTATGGTCGCGGCAAAAGAATGCAACAATTTCGAGCATGTAAGATTTTTGCTCGAACATGGCGCAAACCCAAATCTATATAATAGATATGGAGATAATGTTTTTACAGCTCTTCATAAACATTGCCGCGACAAGAAAAAGCATGATGAAATGATTAAGTTTATAAAAAGCTATAGTCGCTAAAAGGAGATGTTGTCGCAAATTGTTCCCAGCCTTCCCGGATCACCAACAGGGAGTATAAGGGGTATATCTCAGGCGACATTGGTAACCTTATGATGCGCCACACCAGTACCGAATGGCATCGCGTATCCGCAAATTTATTATTAATAGCGCGATATGCAATCACATAAAAATTTCGAAGTGGAATATTTGCTTGCTGTTTTATGTTCGCCTCTCCGGTGTCAATATGTCGGCGCAGACCAATGAAAAAGATCAAGTTGTCGATAGATCCCGACAAGAGATCCCATACTTTAGCCGCTGTGTGCTAATATTGTCCAAAAAGAGGGGTTAGGCGGATGGGAGAGGATGAGAGCAGGAGACTTTTTGGCAGGCTCAAGATCCGCACACTGCTGGATCTGGCGCTTATAGTACCCTCGTCGTATGATGATACGCGGCTTTCCGACTCCATCGAGATCGGCAAAACAAACACTTTCGAAGCTGTAGTGCGCACCCGTTCGTCGAAAGCGGGGCAGATGAGGGTGGAGTTTTTTCTCACCCGCTTCAGGCGCTCCATCATGGCCGTTTTTTTCAATGCCACTCCATACCACTACAGACTTTTTGTCGAAGGCAGCACACATGTCATTCAAGGCAGAGTCACACAGTTCAAAGGCTCATTGCAGATAGTTCAGCCCAGATCGATCAAAGATCATGGACGCGTAGTGCCCCGATACAAAACTCCACTCAAAGAGAGTGAGATCAGAGAGCTGATCGGGCGATATATCACTGTCGGGTCACTGATGAGAGAGGGTCTGAACGAAAAAGAGGCCGCTATCTTGTACTCATTGCACTTTCCAGACGAAAAGAACCGCGTTTCAGGCGATACGCTTGCGGAAAAAAGGACGATAGATACGCTGAAGTTCACGGAGGCGTACAACCATATGCGCAAGCTCTCAGCCAAACGGCACGACTATCCGGCTCTGATGTCTCTGCGGGGGAGTGTCGCGTCGTTCATAGACTCTTTGCCATTTGACCTTACGGATGACCAGAAGCGCGCCATCACGGAGATATCGGAGGATCTGCGCAGAAGCGACAGAGCCGCGAGGCGCATGATCATAGGCGATGTCGGCAGCGGCAAAACCATGGTGATACTGGCTGCTGCGGTTGTGGCGGGAAGCGATCGCAGTCTGCTGATGGCTCCCACTTCCATTCTGGCTATGCAGCTTTATGAAGAGGCGCGAAAGTACCTCCCCGCGGATATGAAGACGGCGTTGGTGATACGGGACAGAACGGAGGGTTCGTATATCGATGCCGATTTCGTCATAGGCACCCACGCGCTGCTCTATCTGGATGACCTGCCTCCCGCGGCTCTGGTGATGGTGGATGAGCAGCACCGTTTCGGAACGAGACAGAGGGCGATGCTGGAGGCGATGGTAAGCGACGGAGATAAGAGACCTCACTATCTGCAGTTCTCGGCCACCCCCATACCCAGAACACAGGCGATGATGGAGTCTCGCCTCGTGGATGTATCTCTCATAGAGCAGACCCCATTCGAGAAAAATATCTCATCGCATGTGATAGGCAGGAGCGATTTCCCGAAACTGATGAAACATATCAAATCAGAGCTCTCCGGAGGCAGGCAGGTACTGATCGTATATCCTCTCGTGGAAGAGAGCTCGGAGATACCGTATCAGTCTATAGACGAAGCGAGAGGCTTCTGGGAGAGCCGTTTCGAGGGTGTGTTCGTCACCCATGGCAAAGACAGGGAAAAGGAGGAGATACTCCTGCGCTTCAGAGAGAGCGGCCGCATACTGCTGGCTACGACGGTCGTGGAGGTGGGGATATCCCTGCCGCTGCTCAGCACCGTCGTTATCGTTGGAGCCGAGAGACTGGGGCTGGCCACGCTGCATCAACTTAGAGGCAGGGTGGGGCGCATGGGGCAGGAGAGCCACTGCTATCTCTATACCAACGATCCGGACAATGAGAGGCTCAGGCGTTTTTGCTCCACGATGAACGGTTTCGAGATAGCGAGGCTGGATCTGGCATACCGCAGCAGCGGAGATATACTCGACGGCACCATCCAGAGCGGCGAGAAGTTTCGCTGGTTCGATCCGGCCGAGGATGAGCGCATAGTCGACGAAGCATCCATGAGACTGGATAGATACAAAAGTTCTACTTAGCCGAAAAACTCTCTTTGCTCTTGCAGTATTTGCTCAAAAAGCACTTTTCGCACTCCGGTTTGACAGCTTTGCAGATATAGCGCCCGAACAACACCATCGCCTGATGCAGACGATTTAGATCCGTTTCGAATCTGTGCACGAGATCATCTTCGGTCTGTTTGACTGTCGAGGCATCGCTCAGCCCAAGGCGGTGAGCCACTCTGAATACATGCGTATCGACCGCCATGTAGTTGGCGCCGGCATATTCGATCATCACCACATTGGCGGTCTTTTGCCCCACGCCCGGCAGCTTGATCAGTTCATCTCTATCCAGCGGAATCTCTCCGTCATATTCGGAGATGACCATTTGGCTCATGGCGATCAGATTTTTGGCCTTGTTGTTGAAAAAGGAGCAGCTTTTGATGATCTCTCTGATATCGTCCACATCGGCTTTGGCCATACTCCCGATATCGGGATAGCGCTCGAAAAGGGCCGGGGTGATGAGGTTGACTCTTTTGTCGGTGCACTGTGCCGAGAGCATCACGCACACCAGGAGCTCGTACAGGGTGGAGTATCTGAGCTCCGTCACGCTGTCGGGATAGTGTTCGATGAATAGCTTTTTTATCTCTTCGATTTCTGCTTTCGTCGATAGTGTGATTCTCTTTTTGCGGTGCACAGGCTGCCTCCGGTATCGATTTTGGCTATCATAGCATATCAGGGCATCGTATGGGTTGAAAGGGACATTTTTGGTTAATTAACTATTTAAAAAGAGTAGATATACTTCCTAACCGAAATTTGTCGTAATGTAATGGATAGAGACACCACAAATCGTAACGCAAAGTATAGTCAAGGAAGTATATGAAAAGAACCGGATTGATGATTTCGATGCTGTTTTTGGTCGTCGCAGGCAGTGTCTCCGCGTCTGAAGCGATCGCCAGAGTCAACGGCAAAACCATAGATAAAAAAGAGGCGAATATCTTTATCAAATCTACGCAGCCCATACTCGATTATGGGATGATAAGTCCCGAAGACAGACGGGATGTCATAAACAGGCTCATAGAGAGGGAGTTGCTTCTCGAAGCGGCGAAAAAGAGCGATATAGAAAAGAGTGATTTTTTTCGCGAAGAGTTGCGCAGAGCCAAAGAGGAGATAATGATCAAGGCACTGCTGCAGAAGTCTTTCGAAGAGACGATAGTCAGCGCCAGCGAGGCGAAAGAGTACTATAGAAACAATCCCGACAAGTTCAAATCTCCGGAGAAGGTGCATGCCAGACACATACTTCTCAAAGAGGAAAAGAGTGCGAGAGAGATCATCGACGAATTGAAAACCCTCAAAGGCAAAGAGCTCGAGAAGAGATTTATAGAATTGGCCAAAGAGAGGTCTATAGCCCCCTCGGCGCAAAGTGGAGGAGATCTCGGATTTTTCGGCAGAAACCAGATGCTGAAAGAGTTCGAAGAGAAGGCCTTTTCCATGAAAGCAGGTGAGTTGAGTCTGGAGCCCGTCCACAGCCAGTATGGCTGGCATGTGATATATGTCGTGGAGAAAAAACCTGCTGGAACAGTCGATTTCGATGAGATCAAATCGGAAATTCTCAGAGAGCTCAAAAAGGAAAATTTCGCCAAAAGAATGGAAAAAGAGATCGAGGCGATGAAAAAGAGTGCCGACATAGAGATCCTCGATACGGCAGTGAAGTCTCTAGGAAGCGACAAGAACGACAGTACCGGGAAGAAAAACGATTAAGTTTTATCTGGTATCATGAAATCCAAAATTTACGATCATGGAAAAATCAGCGAAAGGAAATAGAAGATGACGAAATTCAAAAGAGCGTTGCTGTTGTTGGTATTGATAGGAACGGTAGGGGTTTACGCGAAAGTGCTAGCTACCGTCAACGGTTATCCTATCACACAGAAAGAGGCCGATGCTTTTGTCAAGGCTGCTACGAGAGGCAAAGCTACATACTATATGCTCAAAAAGAAAGATAGAAAACGGGTTATCAGAATGCTGGCCAAGAGAAAACTTCTCCTGGAAACCGCGAAGAAAAAACTTACAAAAGAGCAGCAGCACGAGGCTATAGTCAAGTACTGGGTGGAGAGAAGCGCGATAAAAGAAAAAGTCAGCGACGAAGAGGTGAAGAAGTTTTACGAAAAGAACAAAAAGAGATTCTTTACATATAAAAAAGGCGAGAATAAAGGCAAGGCCATACCGTTCGAAAAGATAAAAAACGGCCTGAAGTTCAGAATGATGCAGGAGAAGTTCATAAAAAATCTGCTTAAAAAAGCGACAATAGACTACAATCCAGGCAAAAAGAAAAAGAAAAGCACAACCAAAAAGAGCACGAGTGGTTCCAGTAAAAAAACCAAGACAACTACCAAGAAGAGCAGCGACAAAAAGTAGAGCGAAAGGGGGTTGAAGATGGCTACTGAGACTGCGTTATCCGTCAAACCGGGAGTGTTGACCGGTGATGATGTTCAGGCCGTATTTCTAGCGGCAAAGGATGGTGGCTACGCGCTTCCGGCCGTAAATGTGGTTGGAACCGATTCGGTAAACGCCGTTCTGGAGGCTGCGGCCGAGGTCAAATCTCCCGTAATCATTCAGTTCAGTAACGGTGGCGCGTCTTTCTATGCCGGCAAAGGCCTCAAGAACGAAAATGAAAAGGCCGCCATACTCGGTGCCATCAGTGGCGCCAAGCATGTGCAATTGATGGCAGAGGCGTACGGAGTACCGGTAATTCTGCATACCGATCATGCGGCAAGAAAGCTGCTGCCGTGGATAGACGGGTTGATCGCTGCGAGTGAGGAGCATTACGAAAAGTACGGTAAGCCTCTTTTTTCGTCTCACATGCTGGATCTTTCCGAAGAACCTCTGGAGGATAATCTAACGACATGCGAAAAGTATCTCGAAAGAATGAGTCGTATAGGCATGACGCTGGAGATAGAGCTTGGGATCACGGGAGGCGAAGAGGACGGTGTGGACAACACTCATGTAGACAATGCTTCTTTGTATACACAGCCCGAAGAGGTTTGTGAAGCCTACGAGCGTCTAAGCAGGATCAGCAGCAGATTTACCATAGCCGCATCTTTTGGTAATGTTCATGGTGTCTACAAGCCTGGTAATGTCAGATTGGAGCCCAGGATCCTTGACAACTCACAAAAATATATCGAGCGAAAGTTACAGACGATATCAAAGCCCGTCAATTTCGTTTTTCATGGTGGCAGCGGT
>CAZYUW010000113.1:0-7604 GCA_964650685.1 uncultured Nitratifractor sp. | reverse complement strand
AAAAGCGCGGATGAACATGATGCCGATGCAGCCGGGTGACGTGGAAGCGACCTGGGCCGATACGAGTGCGCTCGAGCGGGATGTCGGGTATCGCCCATCGACAACTCTGGATGAAGGAATCGAAGCGTTTGTGCGGTGGTATAAAGAGCCTTTCGTTTATATTGGATCTTGAAATGCCGATCATAATTTCGAGTTGTTTTTTAAAACAGAGCCCTTTCTTGGAAATTAATGTTTTCATAGATAGAGCAATGAGGAACGCTATTGGGTAAGCTCAGTTTTTTTGAAATCATTGGAAAAACCGTTTCGTTGATTGATAAGCAAAAGAAACGGTCCGGGTGGTTGCTTATACTGTTTGCAGTCATGGTTTCCTTGATTGAGGTAGCTGGGATTTCATTGATTATGCCATTTGTGCAAGTGGCAATTGATTTTGAACAGATACACACCAATAGATATTTTGAATATCTCTATACGCGGTTCGCTTTTGAATCGGATGTTTCTTTTGTGGTATTTTTCGGAGTTTGCCTCATTGTTTTTTATTTACTGAGGAGCATTGTCAATATTGTCTATTATTACAAAATAGCGAAATTTTCGAAAGAGTGTTATCATGAGGTGTCCATGAAGATTTTTCGAAATATTTTGCTTATGCCGTATAGAGATTTTCAGGAAAAAAATAGCTCGCGTATCATACAAGCTATTGCCAGTGAGGCACTGAATGTTTCATATATCATTGCTGCTTTGATTACCATGACCGGAGAAGTGGCTGTAGTAATCTTTATTTATGGTTTGATGGTATTCGTAGATTGGAAAGCCACATTGGCTTTGAGTCTCTTTCTTGCGTTAAATACCTATGTTCTGAAAAAGACTCTTACAGTAACCCTAAAGCAGTCAGGAGTAGAGCGCGCCAAAGCGCAGAGAGGATTTTATGAAATACTCAACAGCAGCTTTGGAAATTTTAAATTTATCAAATTACGAACAGAAGAAGAGAAGACATCTCGGCGTTTTGAAGTGAAGAGCAGAGAATTGGTGAAAGCGTTAACACTTCATGAAACCGTGACACATATTCCTCGACTTTATCTTGAAACTCTTGGGTTTGTTATCGTTTTATTGATGATTGTTTATTGGGTAGCAAGTACCGGTGCGGATGTCTCTGCCAAGATGGGGGTTTTGAGCCTGTTCATCATTGCGCTTTATCGCATGATGCCTTCTTTCAACCGTATCATTTCCAAGTATAACCAGGTTGTTTTTCTGAAGCCAGCATTAGATGTGGTGTATGAACAATTGGGCCATTCTTTGGAAAAAGGGGAGGATAAAAGTGTGCCTTTCAATTCCTTGATTAATGTTAATAGCGTCAGTTTTTCCTACGAACCTGGGAAACCTGTTCTGCAACGTGTGTCGCTTGAAATCAACAAAGGGGAAAAGGTCGCTTTTGTGGGAGAGAGTGGAGGTGGAAAAAGCACTCTTGTCGATCTGATCATGGGGCTTCTGGAGCCTGACAATGGTGAAGTAAGAGTAGATGGTGATTTGTTGGATGAACGGAATCGAAAAGATTGGCGGCGTAAATTCGGCTATATCCCGCAAGATATCTATCTTTTCGATGCGTCTGTAGCGGAAAATGTGGCTTTTTCCACTAAAGATGAGGTCGACAGAGAACGTGTCCGAAAAGTATTAAAGCAAGCAAAGATCCTCGATTTTCTCGAAGAGAAAATGAAAGGGATCGATACAATGGTAGGAGAAAAAGGGGTTAAGCTTAGTGGAGGTCAGAAGCAGCGTATTGCGATCGCAAGAGCGCTGTATCACGATCCGGAAATTCTTGTATTGGATGAAGCAACCAGTGCGCTAGATAGTGAAACAGAGAGGGAAATCATGAACGAAATTTATGAAGTCGGAAAAGAGAAAACTTTGCTTATTATCGCTCACCGTTTGAGTACGATAGTATCGTGTGAAAAAGTTTTTGAAGTAAAACAAGGTAAAGTTTTCCTTCGCACAATTGACGATTGGGTTGAAATTTCAAAATAGGAAGTTTAATAGATGAGAAAGAGAGTTTTGGTAACCGGTGGTGCAGGATTTCTGGGAAGTCACTTATGTGAACGTCTCCTCTTGGAAGGATATGAAGTTCTTTGTATGGACAACTTCTTCACTGGAAACAAAGCAAATATTATTCATATGATGGATCATCCATATTTTGAGTTGATTCGTCATGATGTCCAGCAGCCGATATTAATGGAAGTGGATGAGATATACAATTTGGCGTGTCCAGCCAGCCCGGTGCACTACCAGTTTGATCCGGTTGCAACAACACGTACTTCTGTATTGGGTGCTATTAATATGTTGGATATTGCGCGAAAGTGCAAGGCAAAGATTCTTCAAGCTTCGACCAGCGAAGTTTACGGAGATCCGGAAGTGCATCCTCAACCTGAATCGTATCGAGGATCGGTCAACACCATTGGTCCACGGGCATGTTACGATGAAGGAAAGCGATGTGCAGAGACTCTTTTTTTTGATTACAAGCGCCAATTCGATCTTGAGATCAAGGTTGTCCGCATTTTCAATACATATGGTCCGCGTATGCACCCAGATGACGGTCGAGTGGTTTCCAACTTCATTGTACAGGCATTGTCCGGAAAAGATATAACAATATTTGGTGACGGTCGTCAGACGAGAAGCTTCTGTTATGTCGATGACTTGATTTCTGGAATGATTCAAACAATGGGAACAAATAGAGTTTTTACCGGTCCGGTAAATCTCGGCAATCCAGAAGAATATACGATGCTGGAATTGGCAGAAAAAATTATTGAACTTACTGATAGCTCCAGTTCAATTGTCTATCGACCGCTTCCAGAAGATGATCCTATGCAGCGTAAACCCGATATCACCCTAGCCAAAGAAGCTCTTGGATGGGAGCCAGAGGTAAAGCTTGAAAAGGGGCTACAAAAGACTATTGACTATTTCAGGAAACTACTGAATGAGTAATATCGGAAAAAGAACACTTCTTTTCGCTCCCTATGCCAATTGGACTCTCCATTTCGAAACAGATCTGGAGCTTGCCCAGCGAGCATTGGACGAGAGTGACGATCTGACAATCGTGTATTGCGATGGAGAACTGCCTGCATGTGAACCCAACCCAATGCACAAGTCGGTAATGTGTAGAATGTGCAAAGCCCGAAGAGATCGAGGATTTCAATGGCTCGGCCATGACAATGTGACCTATCTCTCTTTGAGTGATATAGGAAAAGTTGATACCGCATCTATCAGGCACACTATAGACACTTGCCGGTCTATCGAAGATGTTAAAAAATTTGAAATTAATGGTAGTGATATCGGTTTGTCGGCTGTCAGTTCGACAGTTTCATACTTTCGGGAACCCAAGCTTCACTGGGAAACCCATGGAGCAGTATTGAGAGGTTTTTTTGCAACAGCGCTGACTGTACACCAGCGGTTTTACTATTTTCTGGAAAAAGAAAGGTTTGACAGAATCATACTGTTTAACGGACGTTACAGTACGTTCAGGCCGTTGGTTCGATTGGCACAGAAACACAGGGTAGAGCTTCTTGTGCATGAAAGAGGGTATACTTTTGGAAAATTCAATATATCGTATGGCACCTATCCCCACTCTATAGAATTTGTTGAAAATGAAATTTTTCGTTATGCCCACAATTCTGAGCTGGATAGGGTGAAGCGACAGGTTGGTAGAGAGTGGTTTGAAGAGCGTAAGAAAGGGAAAATGCAGAACTGGAAACCTTTTACGAAGGAGCAACAAAAAGGGCTCCTCCCTGAAAAGCTTCAATCCACGACATTCAATGTTGCTATTTTCAATTCATCGGAAGATGAGTTTGTTGCAATCGAAGAGTGGAAAAACCCCTATTATCCTGACCAAAACAGTGGAATACGGAAAATTCTTGAAAGTTTTCATGAGCACAAAAAAGTGCATTTTTTTCTGAGGGTTCATCCCAATCTGAAGAAGATTGAAAATTCCCAAACTCGTGAATTGAAAGCCATTGATAAACAGTATGAAAACTTGACAATCATCCCGCCGCATTCGCCGGTAAACACGTATGATTTGATTGAGGCATCCGACTTGGTTATCACATTTGGTTCTTTGGTCGGGATTGAAGCTGCTTATGCAGAGAAGCCAACAATAGTTATGGGAAAGGCTCCCTATTTGATTCTTGGAAGTTGCATCATGCCGATCAGCCACCAAGCGATGGTGCAGATAGTTTTGGATTTCATGCGACACGGTATACTTCCCGCCACCCAAAACAATGCCTATCTCTATGGATATTACATGAAGAGAGCCGGAATTCCATACAAATATGTCATACAGACTGATATTTCATCAGCCCTTCTGAAAAAGAATGGGAAAAGGGTCGATTTGAGTAAAACACCAGGCGTATATCTGTCCTGGATAGAAAGGGGCGTCTTGAAGTTATGGAAAGTCATACGGGGGAGAGCAGATTGATTTCAATCGTGATGCCGTTGTACAACAGTCGGGAATATCTGGAAGAAACAATTCGAAGTGTTTTGGCCCAAACATACCAAGAGTGGGAGTTACTGATTGTCGATGACTGTTCGAATGATGGAAGCTATGAATTGGCATTGGAATTTTTTAAAAAGGAGAAACGGATCCATCTTTTTCGTATGCCATCTAACAGTGGGGGACCGGCTGCACCGAGAAACCATGGCATTCAGAACGCTTCCGGAGAATATATCGCTTTTTTGGATGCGGATGATGTGTGGCATCCTGAGAAGCTGAGTCGACAAATGGAATATCTTAGAACTACTGGAAAGAAATTCACCAGTGCCAAGGCTCGACTGATAGACAGCAGCTCGAGAAAAATACACTCGAGTACGCTATGGCTGAATCGCTGGCGCAAACTCCGCAAACGCAAGGAGACTCTTGAGGATCTTTTGCAAAATAATTTTATTATAACATCTTCGGTTTTGATCAGAAAAGAGATACTGTTTCCTTTCAGGGAAGATCGAGAACTAGTAGCAGTAGAGGATTTATATCTTTGGCTTGAAATTTTTCATAGAAATCCACATGCCTATATCTTTCAAAACGAAGAATTGCTCGACTATCGCTTGCTGAATACATCCATTTCCCAAAGGAACCACAGGGAAAAACAGAACACCAAGACAGTGTTTTGTATAATGAAGTTTTTGCTGGAGTATGATCAAACGCATCTGCTGGGCCGTGTACGTTGGAGTATGTGTAAAAGTCAGCTAGGTAAATTGATGAAGCTGGTATGAAAGCAATGAACGAGAGTGTTGATTCAGCCAATGATAAAAAGATCAAAGTGGCTTTTCTCAATGTTATGGATGGATATTCTGGTGGGGAAATCGTTCTTAAAAGGTTGATTGAGGGGCTGGATGAGCAGAAGTTTGAAAAAGTGCTCTATACCCGTCGAACAAAGCTGGTGGATGTACTGAAAAACTCCTCATGTCGAATCGAAATTATCAGTGAACAATATCAAATGAAAAAAAAACGTGGACCTGGGGCTCTCTTGATGGCTCTTGGGCTTTTTGGAGTCAGCTTGAAATACCTTTTGAGAATGAAAAAAGAAGGTGTAAGAATCGTCCACTCAAATTCACTGACATCCAGTATCTACTTCGCATTTTGGGCAAAACTCTTTGGGCTTCGATTTGTAGCGCATAACCATCTTGTCAGACGGGGGAGAGTATATAAAATACTCTATCGATATATATACTTCTGCTCCGAAAGAGTGGTATGCGTTTCCGAAGCGGTCAAGCAGTGTTGGCTGGAGGAGGGAGTTCCAGAAAAGAAACTCGTCGTTATCTACAATGGAGTACCGGATGATTTTTTCTAATATCAGCTCCATCGATCCGGCAAAAGGGCTTATCGATTTTATCGCCGCAGTGGAGATGCTGGATAACAAAGAGAATCTATTTTTCGAAATTGTCGGAAAGGCCTCCGAAGTCAACGAACCTTTTGAGAAAAAGCTTCGGCAGACAATTGTCGAAAAGGAACTTGGAGCTTTTGTCGGAATGAAAGGCTTTATTGCCGATATCAAGGCGTATCTTGAAACGGTGGACGCGGTAGTGCTCACTTCTGTCACCGAAGAGGCACTTCCAACCGTTTTGATTGAGTCGATCGCGAGAGGAAAGACGATAATTGCGACGGATGTAGGCGGTGTACGCGAGATCGTTGAGGTCGGATATGGAAATATCATTGTTCCGCCGAACGATCCGAAAGCTCTGAAAGAGGCTTTGAAGATGACAGCTGCCTATTCTCCACAGAAGCTGAAAAGTATAGGAGAGACCAATATTTCATTGGCAAAAGAGAGATTTTTGCTTCGTAGCCAGCTTGATGCGATGGAGAGACTTTATTTGGAGTTGTGTCGCAAATGAACATCTTCACCCACGGAAAGCTCATTGCGATACTTCAGTATTTCACCGACAGAGTCGACGACTACTGGCATATTCTCTACCCTCTCACCGAATCGCAAAGGCGGAAAGAGGATCCTTTTTTGTATTTTTACGACATCTCCAGAAAAGCGACCGATTTCAGCGGACCTTTCAGCGATGAGGGGATCTACCTCTTCAAGGGGTATGATGGACAATGGCATATCCATGCCCTCGAAATCTCCCAGTATGCACTTGCTTGTTGGCTGGCTTGGCGCAAGAGAGGTGCAGAAATGTGGCTAAACAGGGCGATGCTGCATTGTGATTGGCTCGTCAATCGGCAGAGCGATGATGGATCGTGGAGGATCGATCACAAAAATCCCTCATATTCGGATCTTCCCGAGCCGTGGCCTTCCGCTTTGGCTCAGGGGTTGGCCATTTCCGCGTTGATTCGGGCATATCGTCATCAGGGAGAGTGGCGCTATCTGGTCGCGGCCGAAAACGCGGCGCAGTTTTTGGAAAAAAGATGCGAAGATGGAGGAGTGAAAAGATATTTTTCGCATCGAGGTGTGGATGGTTTCATATATGAAGAGTATCCGCGTGCGCGACTCAGTGGAGTGCTCAACGGTTACATTTCCGCCATTCTGGGTCTGGAAGAGTTGGCAGAGCTCAATGAGAGATTTTCGACACTCTTGAAAAAAAATTTGGAGAATCTGATACAGATTCTTCCTCTGTACGACACCGGGTTTTGGTCCTGTTATGCACTGGATGGCAATCTGGATAGCGGTTTTTATCATCGGCTGGTAACGAGACAGCTTTATGTGTTGGGTGAAATGGATGAGCGGTTTCTCCCTTTTGCAAGGCGGTTTGATCGATACAGTCGCTGCAAAAGATGCGCTCTGAAAGCTTTGGGTAAAAAAATCGTGGGAAAGATATCGTGAAGATACTTGTCATCCATACGTATGGGCTGGGCGACATGGTGATGGCCACGCCGGCTCTTCGTGTCTTGAGCCGTCATGTTCCAAAAGCCCGTATCGATCTACTGGTTTTTCAAAAGTTTTCCGCGGCACCTGTGGAGGCGTGCGGAGAAAATATCAATGTTTTGTACGGTTCGTTCGATATTTTCAAACTCATGGGTACAATCATGCGGCTTCGTCGGAACAGGTATGACTATATGCTTCATACATCAGGGACCGACACCCTCAAGATGGCGCTTTTTATGGCACTGCTCAAAGGAGATGTCC
>CAZYUW010000112.1:0-11920 GCA_964650685.1 uncultured Nitratifractor sp. | reverse complement strand
ATATCATCGTCAGGAAGGCAGAAACATAGGCTTGCTCAACAAGGTAAATGCATACGCGCTTCAGGATAAAGGCATGGATACTGTAGAGGCGAATCATCAGCTGGGTTTTGCGGCGGATGAAAGAACATACGATATAGTTAGAAGTATATTGATATATTTCAAAATAGAAAAATTGAGATTGTTGACAAATAATCCCAGAAAGATATCTTCACTAAAAGGAGTCGAAATCGTAGAGCGTATCCCGATAAAAATAGAACCCAATCCGCACAACGAGGACTATCTTAAGACAAAAAAGGAACAGTTGGGGCATTTGATCTAAAAGTTAAATATCGCTATTAAATCATTGTGGTAGAATTGAAGCATGGAAAAGGTTGACAAAGATGAAAAAAAGAAAAATAGAAGCTGAAGCGATTTATCTTGGTATATATCAAGCAGATGAGAATGACAAAGCAGTCTCTCTTTTTCGTTCTTTATTTAAAAAAACTATTCTGTTTCATGACTATCGTAAAGCAGCAAAATATATCAGCAATGTAAATAAAAATATTGATTATAATAATCGTTATTTGCTTGTTTTGGACTGTAGAGACAATATTTACAATATCCAAAAAGCGATTGAAGGCCTCAAGGGTATATCCCAGGCAGCAACACCCGCATCTGTCATTATCGTATTTGATCAAAATACAAGTGGTCAAATATATAAATTTGGTGCGTACGGAGTCTGTTATTTTTTGAAAGTTCCGTGGAGTATGGGTTCATTAGGCAAAATATTTCAATCAATAGTTACGGTTTTTACGGAAAGCAGTAGAGAAAAGGGATATAAACTCCGAGTTAAAAGATGCTTGACTGAAAAGACAAAGACAGAGCAGTTTTTCAGAAACGAATTGGATAAATGCTATGAAGTTCTCAGGCTTAAAGAGAGTTTTTTTGTTACGAAGACACACGAGTTTGAACACATCACAAAACGATTGCTTGAGATAGAAAACAAAAAAGCGCGATCGACTACGGATAAAGAAAAAATTGAATTTTTGCATTTTTGCGAAGAGTATTTAAATCAGCTTGAAACAGGCATACGGGAAACAATCGATTTTCTTTCTTACGGGGATGGTTCAGAGAATAGTTCGAAACATCTTTTTAATATAAATACGGTTCTTGACAGTATAAAGGGAATGGTGGGCGCGATCGCGCGAGAAAGAGGAGTAGAGCTCATTTTCGATATTGACAACAATGTTCCTTCTCATGTTGAGGGAGATCCTATCATGGTCCAACGGGTAATTATCAATATGATCGGAGCAGCGATTGACAGTGCCAATACAAGTGAAATCGTATTGAAAATAATGATAGAGAAGAGCAACAACAGAGAGAAAATGCTTTTAATTGAATTGGTAGATACAGCCGATCTTTTGATTGGTACCAGCAAGGAAGAAATGCTTAATGTGCTCAAAACAGGCAAATTTGCTTTAGCCGAAGAGATTGCCGAGACTTTAGGCGGCAGTCTGGGTATTGACATAAAAGAAAACGAAAAAAGAGTTGTATTCGCTTTGCCGACCGAAGCTGGAGAGCGTCGTAGCTATAGATTGCCTTCAAGAAAATGGATGAGTCGGAAAATATTGATTATAGAGGACAACGAACAGACCCAGGAGGCGCTAAAAAAGATGCTGGGTTATTTTCATTTTAACACACAGGCGGTATCTTCGGATCAAGATGCGTTAAAACTGTTGCGTGAAGATTCTTTTGATTTGATCATGATAGATGAAAACATATTTGATATTTGTGCCGCTGAATGTTCAGCCAGAAAAAAAATGGCAAAAATTGTACTTCTTGAGCGGGAGAACAAAATGGACAATAAGGGCGAATCGATACGCAAAATGATGGCGGACGCCGTATTGTCGAAACCTTTTACCCAACAAAGAATATTTAATATTATAATGGAAGTTTTTTCTATGGACAATATAGAGGGAACGAGAGAGACTCTTGAAGCTCTTAAAAAAGAGATAAGATTTTCAATCGCCAACAAAAAGGTACTCTACATTTCTGGAAATCCATCGGACAGGGATATAGCACAGACGCTTATGAAAGATACCGGAATAAACTATAAAGTCGCGAGCAGATTGATAGAAGTTGCCGCTGAGGTTTCCTCAGTCGATATGGTTTTTTTGGATAGTGAACTATATGAAACAGAAGAGTGGGAGAGGGTCATAAAAGACTGTAAGAAACTTATAGGCGAAAAAGAGATTGCAGTAGCGGCTGTTTTGCCTCAGACGGAAGATACATATCTGGAAATAGCCAGAAATCTCGGAATATCATCTTTTCTTTATAAACCAATCGAGCCTGAAAAGTTTTATAGAATACTTTTGGACCACCTGAGAATTGTTTAGCTCAATCGACGAAAAAAACAGAGGATGATTCAAAAAAAGATGACGCTACAAGCTGCTCATAAACGATTACGCCCTGCCTATAGAAGTTTACAGAGCTATTTTAGCTATTTTATAGTATCTTTCCCGGATTTTTTATGAAATGTTACTTTTAGTAGCTAATGGTGGAGGTGAGGGGAATCGAACCCCTGTCCTGAAATAGCCAGGACCATGACTCTACATGCTTAGTCGGTGTCGATTGAATCTCGTCAGGTTTCGCTCAACACCCAAAACTACACCTGACCAGCCAAAAGTTCATCTATAAGTATGGCGACTTATAGATATAGTCATCACGCGATGATGTCCCAAAATCCGGCTATGATGACATTCGCCGGCGGGACAGCCCAAAAGGTTGTTAAACTCTTACGCTACAGCAAGAGCTGGGCGGTAATCTGTGTTGTTTGCGTTTATTTGTTGTGAGCCGTCTAACGGAATTGCTCAGTCCGACATGCACATAGCCCCGACTACTCCAGTCGAAACCAAGTCACCCCCTCTTGCGAAAGTACTATAACACACGAATATCGCATTGTCAAGCAACCTGGGTAGCAGTGCCGTATATCACTGTGTGGAGTCACGGTTTTTGTAAAGGATCGCATGTCCCAAAAGGTATAGTCCTGCAAGCAGAAAAGGTATCGACAGAATCTGCCCCATACTAATCGGCAAATCTATCATGAAGTCGGTTTGTTTTGTTTTGAACTCTTCCAAGATGATTCGGATGGCGAAGATTCCGGTCAGGGCTATACCGGGAACAAATCTGGTGAACTCTTTTTCGGAGAGTTTCGTATAAAGAAAAAGTATAAGAACGAAAAGCAGAAAATATCCCGCAGATTCGTAAATCATAACCGGATGTCTTGGGATAGTGTCTATCCTGACGAAAACAAATCCCCAATCTCCTCCGGTCGCTCGTCCCAATATCTCCGAGTTGAAAAGATTGCCAACTCTTATAAAAGACGCAAGGAGCAGGGCGGGTATCATCAAGCGACTGAAAATCCACAAAAACTCCACTCCTTTTTTGCGGCAAAAGATCCAGGTGGCCGCAACGGCACCCGCAATACCCCCGTGGCTGGCGAGTCCCCCGTGCCATATGGCAAAAATCTCCAATGGATTCTCGATATAATAAGATGGTTCATAAAAAAGACAGTGAGCCAGTCTCGCGCCGATCACGATGCCGATAACGATATAGATAAAAAGAGGATCCAGGATACTCAAGTCTCTTTTTTCGTGTATAAAGATTTTTTTCATCATCCACAATCCGATTACAAGACCAGTCGCGAAAAAGAGTCCATACCAATGGACAGATATCGCTCCGAGTCTAAAAAGTATCGGATCCTGATTCCATATTATCAAAGGCATAAACTATCCCCTCATTGATCTGCTTTGTCACCGTGATGCTGGATATCGAGTTGTTTCCTCGCATTATTATCTCTTTATTGTGTAAACCGTCAAAGTTAAAGTCGATCACCGCTTTGGACTTTTCTGTTTGGCTTTACGCTTATATCGGAATGATCGCATGTCATCCCCAGTTTAATAGCATCTATCGCGTATCTGCCTATCATTGCCGCGTTGTCGGAGCAATACTCCAGCTCGGCAGCGTTAAATTTTTTGTTGTATTGTCGACACAAATCCTCGAACGCATTTCTAATAGCCTGATTGGCACTGGCGCCGCCAACAATCGCGAAATTTTCGATGGTACTCTGTTTGAAAACCTTTTTGGATTTCTGTATCAGGTGTGATATGACAGTTTTCTGAAAAGATGCCGCCAGATCTCTTTTGTCCCGAAGGCTCATGGACTCTTTACCGCCCAGCGATTCTATCGTTAACCTTACGGCGTTTTTCAATCCTGAGAGTGAAAATGCGATCATTCCGGAATTTTTCAATGGTACAGGCAGATCAAATCGTTCAGGGTCTCCATCCAACGCGAGTTTTTCCACAACGGGGCCGCCGGGGTATCCAAGTCCCATCATTTTGGCAACTTTGTCATAACTCTCTCCTACGCTGTCATCCATGCTTGTCGCGATGATTGTCATATCTTCGATAGACGATACTTTCAGTATCTGTGTGTGTCCTCCCGATATCAGGAGGACAAGGAGGGGGATGGTACTCTCTTTTTCTATGAACAGAGAGTATATATGTCCCTTGAGGTGGTGTACTGGAACAATAGGTATTTTTTTGAATACCGAAAAAACTTTGGCCAGCATAACGCCTTCGTGAAGAGTTACGGATAAACCCGGTTCGTTTGTAACCGCGACGGCGGATATGTCATTCATATAAGGCTTGACATACTCCAAAAGCGCGGGCAGGGCTTCCGCGTGAAGTCTGCTGGCCAGTTCGGGTACCACGCCTCCATACCGGGAGTGTTCTTTCTCCTGAGAAATTTTTTTATGCAAAATCAGTTTCAATGTTTCTATCTCTGTCAACGCTATCGAACTGTCGTCACAGCTGGATTCGATACTCAAAATGATGGACATCTATCTCCTTTGATTCGCTTTGTGATCCCTTTTCAATCGATCCAGTATCCACCTCCACTCCCCATATCCGCTGTCGGTGTTTATGTGTCCCGCGTTTCGAATGATCTTGATCTCCGCGCTGAAGCGTTCTGCCAGATGTTTGGCCTCTTGTACGGTGATGTACGGATCGTTGTCGCTAACCACTATTACCGCTTTGTCAGCGTATAGGCTGTTGGGTATCGGACAGGGGTAGAAACTGCTGATAGCTTCCAGTCTGGTATCGAGACTCGGAAGCGAGACGAGAATGATTCGTCTGACCTTAAAAGGCGTCAGTAGCCCTTCATGGGCCAGATGAAACCATAGTGTGCCCGCCAGCGAGTGGGTGACGACGGTATCCGGATGGAAATTCTCCAGATGTCCGAGTATCTCTTTGCGCCAGCGATTGAGATGGGGAAAGTGTGGATGCTGTATCAGGGGAAAACTTACCGTCCCATAGTTTCGGGCTATTTCCGAAGCCAGCCATGCCTGCCAGTGCGGCCAGTCGGAACCTCCCCATCCATGCAGCAACATGAGTTTCATCGGGTTTCATATCCGCGAAATGTTTCAGAAGCGATCGAAGGCATATCGTCTTACCTCTTTGTCTATTTCAAATACATCATCGAGATTCGAAGGTATGTAATTTTGGAATCTGTCGTATATAGAGATGATCATTTCACATGTTTCGAAATAGTTGTATTCACCGGATTTGAATTTTTCTATACCAGTTTCGTTGGCGGCGTTTAACACCACTCCCAGTCGCGGGTTTTTGAGCAGATGATTTTTTAGAGACCATAAAGGGTATCGTTTTTCGGAAATCGGTTCGAATCCTATGGGGCCCATTTCAAGAAGATCTATCGGTGACAATAGATGCTCCGATAGATTTCCGAGCAGCGCGTAGGCGATTGGCAGTTTCATATCGGCTTTGGCGATATGCGCGGTTGTGGAGCCGTCTTTAAACTCCACCAACGCGTGCACAAGCGATTTTTTTTCTATACAGGCGTCGATTTTATCCGTATCGAACAGCCATCGCGCCTCCAGAAGTTCGAAGAGTTTATTCATCATTGTTGCGCTGTCGATCGTGATCTTGTCTCCCATTGACCAGTTTGGATGCTTGAGGGCATCTCCGTACCCAGCTGTTTTGATCTTTTCGATATCCCAGTCGCGGAAAGCACCGCCGCTCGCGGTTATATACAGTTTATCGACAGCTTTGTCGTTTATCAGATACCAAAGGCCGAAGTGTTCCGAATCGATAGGCAGAATCGTTTTTTTTTCTATGAAAGCTCCTGCCACCACCAGAGACTCTTTGTTGGCCAGGGCGAGTGTTTTTCCACACTCCAGAGATTTGATCGTCGGTCTCAGGCCCGCAAAACCTACCAGACTGTTGAGCACCATTCCACTCTCGCAATACTCTATGAGTTCAAGTATCCCATCGGAACCGCAAAATATCTTTTCGTGTTCGATCTCTGAAATTCTGTTTCCATCACCAATAGCCACAGCTCTGGGCTTGAATTCGTCGATCTGTTTTTGGAGAAGCTCAAGATTGGTACCCGCGCTCAGAGCTTCTACTTCTATATCGTATCGGCGACAAATCTCAAGAGCGTTGATGCCTATAGAGCCGGTAGAACCCAGAATGATTACGGAACTTCTCATTACGATCCACTTATTTTCAGCATCACATAAAGCGATATAGAGGCGAAAAGATATCCGTCGATACGATCCAGTACGCCGCCGTGACCGGGAAGTATGTTTCCACTATCTTTTACCCCGGCCTCTCTTTTCAGGTAGCTTTCGAAAAGATCACCGAATACAGACGAGATAGAGGTTGTCAGGGAAATAAAAACGGCACTCAGAAAAATATTGGCATATCCGGCCATTATCAGTGTCCCGCCCAATGTACCGAAAGCGACTCCTCCAAATACTCCCTCCAGAGTTTTGTTGGGGGAGGTGGGTGAGAATTTTTTCTTACCGAATTTTTTGCCGGTATAAAAAGCGCCTACATCCGTCAGAGCCACAATAGCCAGAATCCACACCAGAGAGATCATGCCGTACTCGTAATAGAGCATCCACAGAAAAACGAAACCAGCAGAAGGGTACAGCAGGGCAAAAACACCTTTGGCGTCGATACCATCGTTTTTATAAGCCAGTCTCGCGCCAAAAACGACAAGTACAAAAAATATTAGATCTGCGGGATGCGGATAGAATGGCAACGATACCCATAGCAACGCCAATAAAAGATATACGGTGTTGTCATATATACGAAAAAGCCTCGTCGCTTCCAGCAGAGAAAGACCATACACTATTGTAAGGAATATCCATGTCAGGAAAATATTGTTTATCAAACCGACAGCTACTATGATTGCAAGTAACACAGAAGCCGTTTTCCATCTTTCGCTATGTTCGCTTTTGATTCCCATAAGTTCCACCGATTCTTTTTGTAAAATATATTGAATATGCAATTATATCTTAATTGGCCATTTGCCAGAGAGTGGATGCGATATCGAGCCGGATCTTCTATCCAGATTTTTGTTCCATCCAAAAATCACCACTAATTTCATTATAATTATAAATCTACAGACATTGAAAGGTTTTAGTGTATGCTCAAGAACAGTTTGCTTGGCTTTTTCAAGCGGGAGTCCTCAACCGGTATTCTGTTGATGATCGCGACATTTGCAGCGATAATCGTTGCAAATTCAAATGCAAAAGGCTATTATGATATCTTTCTGAATCTCCCCGCCGTAGTCAGCATAGGGACTCTGACCATAGCGAAACCTCTTTTGTTGTGGATAAACGATGGGTTGATGGCGGTATTCTTTTTTATGGTTGGACTGGAGATAAAAAGAGAGGTGGTTGACGGAGAGTTGAGTGATATCAGAAAGGTGGTGGTTCCGGCCTTTGCCGCAGTTGGTGGTATGATAGTTCCCGCAGCGATATATACGGCAATGAATTGGAATGATGCAGCGGCTATGAAAGGTTGGGCTATACCTTCCACTACGGATATAGCGTTCGCGCTGGGAATCCTCTCTCTTTTAGGCAAAAGGGTTCCGCCGGTCCTGAAGCTCTTTCTGTTGACATTGGCTATTATCGACGATCTGGGTGCTATCGTCATCATAGCTCTTTTTTATACATCCGGACTTTCTTATCTGGCTCTTTCGATCGTCGCAATGATGATCGCGATACTTTTTTGGATGAACTACTCCGGCAAAGTAAACAATGCGGCATATATACTTATAGGTACAGTTATGTGGGTCGCTACACTCAAATCCGGAGTTCATGCCACGCTGGCGGGCGTCGTATTGGGATTGTTCATACCCGTCAAAAACAATAGTGAGAGTTTCAGATCACTTGAAGAGTCTCTGCATGCTCCTGTAAATCATGTGATACTTCCTCTTTTCGCTTTTGTAAACACAGGAATCAACTTTGACAATATTGGATTGAAAGACTTTATCGATACTGTAACACTGGGCATCGCCCTGGGATTGTTTGCCGGAAAACAGATAGGAATTTTTCTTTTCAGCTGGATGGCCATAAAGTTCAGAATAGGCATTATGCCCGAAGGAATAGGGTGGAAACATATCTATGCCGTTTCGATACTGGGTGGTGTAGGTTTTACAATGAGTCTATTTATGGGTTCTCTTGCTTTTGAGTGCAGCCATGATATATGCATGAATGTAACTGATGAAAGACTCGGAATTTTAATTGGTTCGATTCTTTCCGGAGTGGCAGGATATGTTATGATGATAGAAGCGACCACAAATACCCTCAAAAAAGAAATCTGCCGTCGGGATAGTCATAATGAAAATTAGAGGTCACTGAATGATAATATTTTCGTATCGTTCTAACAGAGTCGGATATATTTTCGTTCAGTGCTGTTTTTCTGTATTTGTCATTTCTACTGTTCCGGTTGCAGGAGATGAAACAACCAACAATGCAAACTCGTCATCATTTTCGATCAGCGGTCGTATTGTCACCTCTTTGAAGCTTGAAAACTCTTCTGTATATGATTTCAAAGACAGTGAAAACAACACATTCAGTGTCGCTGCAACATTGAAAGCGAAATCACCTTCAGATAAATTGTTCGGTTTGGGGCTGGAGCTGGCTTCATGGACAGATTTTGGATTGGGTATAGCCGACTCTCCCAGGGTCAGTCAGGCGATTACACCCAATCTTTCCGGTAGATGGAGGAAAATGAGTGATTTCGAGATCTCCCAGGCGTTTTTGAGATACAGTCCGGAATATGGTGTATTCAAAGTCGGTCGTCAAGCTGTCATGGCTAAAAGATCTCCCTGGATATTTTCGGACAGGTCTGCCGGTGTAGTCGATATATCGTATGATATGGTATCGTTCAGTAAGGTCGATTCCGATGGAACTTCATTTGGCGCTGCATGGTTTTCAAGCGCTGTTAATATTGATACACATATTCGTTTCGGAGAGAGTTCCAAAGGGATATTTATGCTCTCTTTCGCAAAAAATACCCCCGAGACAATCCGATACTCGTTGTACTGCTACTACTATCCTGACCGTAGATACAAAACGATAGCTCCATGGAGCAAACTCAAGAGCGACGATATATGGTCTATTTGGGCTACCATTCACAAAGATATGGGAAATATTCCCGTTGGATTGCAGCTGGTTTATGTGGATGGAGAAAACTCGTTGGCCAAAGAGACACTCGGCTTGTCCGCAAAAGTATATTTGTCTTACGGTGAGCACGATTTTACAGTGACCGGGTCTTATCTGAACGGAGGTGACTATTCGCTTCGTACTGCTGGAATGCGGGTAGGGTCGAGTTCGTTTTGGGGGAAAAGCCTCAGTGGAGAGTTTGGGGCGGATACAATGGGTGTCGATCAGATCGTTTTTCGAATCGACTACAATTACGAAAGAGGACCCGGAAGGCTTTATGGGGGGTTGGCCGGGATAGATTATGGTTTTGGAACGACTCAGGATAAAGCGTTCGCATATCAGATCGGATACGCTTACAGTTTTGGAAATTTTTTTATAAAAACCGAGTATAGACACAAAAATACAATATTGAATATTCCACAATGTATCAAACGAGACAGGATACGCTTCGACATGGTTTACAATTTTTGACACGCTTTGCTATGTTTACACTCTTATCTCAATACCATCTTTCCTGATCCTTATAGTATCGTATTTATCATATTCAACCCTGGAGCCTTCCTGTATCTTTACAAATTTACGCCTGGTGTAATCCACCTCGTAATCACCCGCGTTACGCACGGATGTGTCTACGCACAGTTTTGCCGCCGCGTACAGGAGAGAGTCGGGCAGATTCTGTTTGTCCGTCTTGATGATGAGATGACTCGATGGAACACCTCTTATGTGCATCCATATATCGTTGGCCTTTGCCGCCTCGAGGAGGTATTGGTTTTCACTGCTGTTGCGCCCTACGAGCACTTTGTATCCCTCTATCCAGTACAACTCACCTTTTTTGAGTTTCTCTTTCTTTTTCAAAGAAGCACCTTTTTTGGGCATTAGCGATTCTATTGCGTACGGATCTTCACTGGACTCTATAGATCCAAGTATGTTTTCATAAAAAAACAGTTTGCTTTCCAGATTCTTTTTTTCCAAATGTACTCTTGCGCTTTTTGCTTCGGCTTTTTTCGCGAGATTGAAGTAGTGTTCGCTGAATCGATTTTTCGCAATGTTTTCTGGAAGCGGAATCTCTATGGTCGAGCCTTCAAAATCTTTTGTAATCAGTTTTCGATCGTACTCTTTGATATTGTGAAGGTTGGCCAGTATGATATTGCCAATATTGCGATATTCGATCGCCTTTTGTGACAGAGTTTCAGGTTCCGGCAGCTCATTGAGAAGTTTTTTTATCTTGTCGATTTTTTTATTGATCAATTTTATTTTGCTTTTTTTGATTGTGTTCAGCTTTTTTTTAAAAATCTTTTTGCGGTTTTCCTCTAAAAATTCTACGATGTCGAAAGATTTTTGCGGTGTTAAATTGTGCGTCGTTTCGTTTTTTGGCAAAGAAGTCAATATTTCACCCGGTTTTACCACTCTGTATGAACGATCGGAGTCGATATGGTGCAGAGCCTCTATAACGCGGTTGTTTTCATCCACAATAATTGCGTTTGTGTGTCTTCCCGTAAACTCCAGTCGCAGTGTCATTTTTCTCTCTATGTATCTACTGGGAGGAGCCACGGTAAGGCGTATGATCCTGTCGTTGCCTGGCACATCGACAGACACGATTCTCGCACGCGTGAAAAACTGTTCGAGAAGTTTGTCGAATGGAGCTTTGTACTCTTGTGCCGACTGTATATAGTGACCGATATATACAGTGGAGGCGGATCTGGTCATATCCACAAATATCGTTTTGTCTTTATTTTTGTCGAATACTATCTCGATAAGATTGTTTTCGATTCTTTTAATATGGGATATCGTTTTGTATTTATGTAGATATCTTGACAACTGTTCGAGTTCATATAGTTTCATAGAATGGATTTTATCGAATTTTGATATAATCGCGGAAAATTTCATAAACGGCAAACTATCTTTTGTTGATTAAAATGTAAAGTATTGTCAGTTTATGTATTTTCACAAATATCCAAGTCAATCCAAGGAAAGTCGATGGGAAAGACCATTACAGAAAAGATATTCTCCGAGCACGCCGGGCGATCCGTCAAGGCGGGCGAGATCGTTCGAGTCGACATAGACATGGTGATCGGCAACGACATCACCACCCCCATTTCCATCCGCGCCTTCGAAGAGAGCGGCGCCGAAAAGCTGGCCAACCCCGACGGCTTCGCCATTGTCATGGACCCCTATATCCCCGCCAAGGACATCGCCAGCGCCAACCAGGCGCGGATCAGTCGGGACTTCGCCCTCAAGCACGATCTGAAGTATTTCTTCGACGAGAAGGATATGGGGATCGAGCACGCCCTGCTCCCCGAAAAGGGGCTGGTGGTCCCCGGCGATGTCATCATCGGGGCCGACAGCCACACCTGTACCCACGGAGCTCTGGGAGCCTTCAGCACCGGGATGGGGAGCACCGAC
>CAZYUW010000111.1:0-4037 GCA_964650685.1 uncultured Nitratifractor sp. | reverse complement strand
CCTCTATGAGAGGGCGTATCACATGAAAACCCCGCTCTGCCTTGTATATCGGAGGCATTGAACGCATGGATCCGTTGTAGAATATATTCATAAAGAAACTCTCCACAGCATCATCCAGATGATGCCCCAGCGCGATTTTGTTATAGGAGTTCTCTTCCGCGTAACTATACAGAGCTCCTCGTCTCATCCTGGAAAAATAGCTGCAGAAGGAGCTGTTCTCCCTGATGGTATCTTCGGCTACATCGAATATATTGGTCTCCAAGACGGTATGTTCTATACCATACTCTTCGCAGTGATCACTCAGCGCGCTATAGTCCTCTCCTGGCATACCATAACTGACTGTACAGGCTCTATAGTGAAAATCGAAAGGCGCGTGTGTCTGCATATTTTTTATCAGATGCACGAGAGATAGAGAATCCTTTCCTCCGCTCAGACCCACGAGCACTCTGTCGCCCTCTTGTATCAGGCGATATGAAGCGTTGCTCTTTCCAAACACTCTGAGCAGTTTTTTCGATATCCTGGCTCTTTTGGACACCTGGAGACTCTCTCAAGAACTCTTTGCTACCAGGAAGATCATATAGAAATTCCGGAGCTGTGTATTCTCTCCAGCATAGCCATAATAAAGCTGCTGCTCACTCTCGACGAGTGCTTGAGAAACTCGTCGAAATCGAAAGCCGCATCCATATCCGCAGCGTCGCTTATGGCTCTGAGCACAAAAAACGGAACATCCAGAGCATCGCATACAACCGCCACGGCAGCCCCTTCCATCTCTATAGCATCGGCATCGAAGGTGGACGCTATCCATTTTTTTCTCTCTTCATCAGCCACAAATTGATCACCGGTAGCTATAACACCTTTTTTGAGCTCTATACCTTTACTGTCGGCAACCTCTTTGGCTATATGCAAAAGTTCTCTGGATGGCTCTACATAAACGCTTCCTTCAGGCACATAGCCATGAGGATGTCCAAATACCGTGATATCCAGATCGTGCTGACACAATTGTGTCGCGGCTATGAGATCCCCTATTTTCAGATCGGGATCGACGGCTCCGGCGACTCCGGTAAAGAGCAAAATCTCGCATCCAAAGCGCTCTATCATCGTCGCCGCCGTAAGAGCCACATTGACTTTTCCGATTTTGCTGTAGCTCAACACTATATCGAGATCTTTGTATTTCGCTTCATGATAGATATTGCCACCATATTCACTGTCTCTGTGCTTCTTGAAATATTTAAGCAGAGGTTCGTGATCGCTTATCTGCAAAAAAGGATCGACCTCCTCTACCATGGCCCCCATGAGTGCTATCTTCACGACAACTCCTCCATAGCTTTCAAAGTAGCCTCCAGCGACGACATATCACTTATATTGAAGTGTGGTTTTTTTGTCGCTTTTCTATTGAGCCCCTTGAGCACATTGCCGTGACCGAACTCTATATAGCAGTCGATCTCATCGTCGTATTTCGCAATAGACTGCTTGTACAGCACTGGTGAGACAAGCTGTCTGGGCAGGAGCTCTATGGCGCTTTTGGCATCGCTGTATTTTTCGGCTGTCACATTCGAAACTACCGGGGCCATAAACTCGTCTTTGATGAACCTTTTCAACGCATCTGCAAAAGGTGACACGGCACTCTCAAGAAGCGGACAGTGGCTCGCTACGGACATATTGAGCAGGATGGCTCTTTTCGCGCCGCTCTCTTTCAGGAGGCCTTCGAGCTGTTCAAGATCGCTTTTGATTCCGGCTATCACGATCTGCCCCTGAGCGTTGTAGTTCACCGGCCATACCTGAGCCCCCTGTTCTCTCTGAGCAGAACAGATATCCTCGACGCTCTCGTCACTCAAGCCGAGAGCTACCAGCATTCCTACATCTTTGCCTTCGCACGCCCGCGCCATGAGTTTGCCCCTGATATTGACCAGCTCCACGCCATCTATAGTATTCAGCGCGCCTACACTTACGAGAGCGGAGAGCTCCCCCAGAGAGTGGCCCAGAGCGAAAGCCGGCTTGAGGGGCATTTCGTTCTCGAAAAGCCTGTGAGCGACCGCACCGACCAGCAATATAGCCGGTTGTGTATACTCTGTAAGCTCGAGTTGATCGTTCTCTTCGAAGAGCAGTTTCGTAAAATCCACCGAAATCCTCTCTCCAGCCTCTTCAATAATCTGGCGCGCCTGAGCGTCACTTTCATAAAACTCTTTTCCCATTCCCACGGCCTGAGAACCCTGACCTGGAAACAGAAAAGCACATTTCAACGACATTCTATCCTTCCTCCCTTTTGTTTCGATAATCGCCGCCTAACGAACCCTCAAATCAGTAGAAGCTCCAAGCGCCTATTTCGCGGGGTTTCTCAGGAACTCTTGCTGCTCGATACTTCGCCGGCATCTACTCTTTTGGAAAATTCGGTTTCGCCACCTTCGGCCAGAACTTTGGCTTGATCTACCCAGTTTTCCCTTTTGATTCTACCCCTGAAGGCCAGATGATCATCCACCCACGCCATCTCTTCATCGCTCCATGATGCTATCTGATCGAAATGAAAGACTCCAAGAGCGTTCAGTTTCTCCTCTATCTTGACACCTATTCCCTTGATGCGCGTCAGATTGTCTTTGCCGCCGTCTCGTGCCTTTTCGAGGAACGCAGGAGCTGCACTCTCTCCAACGCTTTCTACCGGCAACTCTTCGACAGTATCTGCGTCATCCATATCGCCGAACGGCTGATCGTCGCTTTCGCACAAAGAGCTCTCACTCTTTTCTACCACATGACTGTCTTTTTCGTCGTTTTTGCAAGAGATGCGACCCAGGAAATATCCGATTATCATTCCTATAACTGCCGCAAGCAGCAGGCATATAACGATCTGTGAAGCTACAGTAAACATATTACTTTTCTCCTTTCGATGTGATGATAGTGAATTCCACTCTGCGATTTCTTCTTCGATTTTCTTCCGTAGTATTCGGGAATATCGGCCTGGTCTCCCCGAAACCTACCGTCTCCATTCTGTCGGCATCTATTCCCCGACTGACAAGACGGGCTTTGACGCTGCGCACTCTCGCTTTAGACAGCTTCATGTTGCTTGCGGGATCCCCGACATTGTCCGTGTGCCCCGCTA
The DNA here is from genome assembly GCA_964650685.1 of uncultured Nitratifractor sp. Taxonomy (GTDB): domain Bacteria; phylum Campylobacterota; class Campylobacteria; order Campylobacterales; family Sulfurovaceae; genus Nitratifractor. The sequence goes on along the minus strand of CAZYUW010000111.1, from coordinate 946 downwards.
TCATAACTCTTACATCCTGATGCTCTTTCAGTACGGCGGCTATTTTGTCCACAACAGCGATACCTTTGCTCGTTAACCTCGCGCTGCCGGTTTGAAATTCGATCGTTTCGAATTTGAGTATCTCCCCTATATCTTTGGCAACCTCTCTCTCCTGTGGAGAGTACGAGTTCATATCGTCCGGACCGTGACTCTGATTTTTCTCTTTTACTTCAATCTGCAAATAATAAGGAGTATCGAAAGATTTTAAAATCGTTTCGATGGCTCTTCTGCTTTTGTCCGAATCCACAGTACCACTGACGAGAAGCTGACCTCCGTGATATCCGATTCTGCCGTTTTGTACGACACCGAGAAATGCTGGAGCAAGCTCTTTCATTACAGATTCGATATCGTTTAGATGCAATCTTTTGTCGTAGTTTATCTTCTCTATTTTGACATTTTCAGTCAGATCCATGGATGATATGAGTTTTTTCATATCGTCTTTTTTGCCAAAAATCCCGGAAAATGCCAAATCACTTCCCCTCTTTTTGAGATCGAACTCGATATTGTTTTTCTTTCCACTATTCTCCATACTGCTGATAGAACCGGCATTCTTCCACACACAAAGCAGGATGAGAATCAATAGGGCAACTAACGCGATAGATATCTTTTTGGCATAACTCATTACGATACGCTCCTTCGTGTATTTTTATCTGCCAAATCTTCTTCAAGATCCACAATGGCAGCGAGACGCCCAGCCCGACACTTTCAAAATACCGAGGAAATCAATCTGTCGGACAGCGCCAAAGCTCGCAACATTTACGAGATAGAGAATACCATATTTTCCATACAATTCAAGAATACAAATCATTCGATTTGTTACGCTTTGAAGATTTTCGAAGAAGAAAGAGCCGTCGTTACGGCTCCCAAAAACAGACTGAAGTCTCAGCCATAGCCACAACTGCCGTCA
>CAZYUW010000110.1:0-5487 GCA_964650685.1 uncultured Nitratifractor sp. | reverse complement strand
CCACTGAATTCGATTTCGTTTTTGTCGTTTTTCCAGGCTTTGAGGGCGAAGAGCGAATGCCCCAGAACTCCGCATCCGCTTTGCGCGTTTTGCTTGTCATTCGCCCTGTCCGCAGCGCCAGTGTCGGCTACGATAAACCCTAAGTGGCTTCCTTGTCAATCAAAACAGGTGCATAGTTGCAGTAGATATGGTATCGGGAGGAAGTTCCCGACGCTATAAAGATGATCAGTTGGAAGCTTGTGGCATTTCAGTCTCGGCGGAACGCTTGGCCTCCATTTCGGCTCTCATCCTCGCCTCTTTGTCTTTGTACCCCTGATCCCTTATCACTTCAAATGCGGCGGATCTTTTCTTTATCGGACGGGGTCTGGCCTGATCCCCGGACGATCCGCTTCCCCATATGGGCTTTTTGAGCCAATCCATAAAAGATTTGTTTTTTGCAGCTGCACCCGTTTTGTAGAATCTCTTCTCCCTGATCACGCTCAATGGAGAAGGATTGTCGGCCTGCAAAAACAAAAAAGTGACCGCGAGCAGCAGAACATTCCTTATCATGCTCTCACTCCTTTCTGTATATTTTGAAAAACCGCGACAATGATACCATAATATCAAGATACGGTATCTTTCACGCGCGGGGAAACCCGCATGGTCAATGAGCTATCCCCTGCTGGCCTCAATCAACCGGGTTTTATAGTAGTCTAAAACTTTTAAAAATTTTGGCAAAGAGCATACCTCTCCTCAGCGGCGGTGCCAGTCGTGTCGCCCGCTGAACCTACGATTGACAGAGCTCTTCGCCGACACGGACGCGCTTATGTCGCGATCTGTTGCGATTGAACAGATGCGGACAAAACTTCCTCGTTATCCACGCTGTGCCTCCGCCATTGTTTCGACTCCTCGTTTGGTGCTCGCACCATCCGGCTCTTCAACCACAATCGAACAAAATCGATTTTCGTGGAACTATTCAGATCGTATCTCGGGAGATTCGTCGTGTTTTATCGGGATGTACTTTCCACATCCCTTGTCAGGAGTACCGCCAAAACTCTTGATCTCTCTCGCTGTGCCCTCCCTGGCTATTTTTCTCCTGTTGCACTCGATCGCCTTCAAACAATTGTCGTTTCTACAGCCGACATCTTCGGGTACCGCCATACAATATACCTTTTGGGTAAAATTTCGGCAGATTATATCATATCGGGACATCTCTCATGAACATATTCTTTTCAATTGCAGGTATCTACATATTTATTGCACTGGGCTTCGCCGCCAAGAGACATTTCGCGGAACGGATAGATGAAAAAACACTGGTTCTCGTGTCTGTGTATCTGCTTCAACCAATGCTTGTCTTCTGGGGCCTCACCGTCAAGCCCATAGACGCGAGCGTCATAAAAGCGCCTGTTGTATTTACCCTCTTCATCTTGGGCATCCTTGTCCTCGTAGCTCTTCCTGCAAGGCACTTTTTCGACGACCGCAAAGAGAGATCCATAGCTACGGTTGCCAGCATCATAGGCAACACAGGCAATCTTGGAATCCCGTTGGGCATAGCCCTTTTTGGGGAGGGATCCATCATATACACCAGTATCATCAATCTGTTCAATGTCTTCCTGGTTTATACGGTGGGAGTCTATATATACTCCAAAGGGAGTTTTTCCATCTCTGAGTCGCTGAAAAATATCTTCAGACTACCTGCTATATGGTTCGCGTTCGGAGCGATAGCTTTCAATCTGCTCGGCCTGGAGCTACCTGGAGGCCTGGAGATGCCTCTTTCGATGGGAGCGTATAGTACGATGGTCGTTCAACTGATGATTTTTGGGATATATCTGGCCACCGTGGACAAAAACGACATTCCTTGGAGGCTTTTGACTTTCGTGACTTTCGTCAAATTCGCGTTCATTCCGCTGGCCGCCCTCATGATACTCTCTTTTCTGGATCTGGAAAATATAGTTTACAATGTCGTACTGCTCGAACTTCTTGTCCCTATGGCCGTCATGAATGTAAATCTCGCCGCTCTTTACGACTGCAGACCGGAGAGGGTCGCCTTTTTGACCTTCGCCACTTCGGCGATTTTTCTGATATATCTCTTCGCGATGGCGAAATGGGTCTTTGTCTAGCCCAGCAGATCGACCCCCTCGTGTCCATCCGTAATCCTGCCTATCGGATACGCATCGGTCTGAGAAACTATGGTATCCACACTCTCTTCTTCAACAACCCATGTCATACCTATACCCATATTGAATGTCCTGAACATCTCTTTTTTGTCTATATATCTCTGCATAAACTCGAACACCGGAAGAGTTTCGATCCTGGAGATCTCTATATCGGCTCCCAACCCTTTCGGCAGAACTCGCGGCAGGTTCTCCACCACTCCTCCGCCGGTTATATGTGCCAAAGCGACGATTCTATCTTTGTGTTTTTTGAACTCTTTTACATATATTCTGGTGGGTTCGAGCAGGGTCTCTATCAGTGTAGTTCCCGCGAACTCGTCATCGAAATCCATGGCAAGTTTTTCAAAGAAAAGTTTGCGTACCAGAGAGTAGCCGTTGGAGTGAATACCCGAACTTGGTACAGCCAGTACGACCTGACCCTTTTGCACTTTCTCGCTACGATTCATTTCGTCTCTTTCGGCTATGCCTACGGCGAAGCCGGCCAGATCGAAATCGTCTCCGGCATACATTCCCGGCATCTCTGCCGTCTCTCCTCCTACGAGCGCGCACTCTCCTCTGCGGCACCCTTCGGCTATCCCCGATACGATCCTGCACGCATCTTCCGGAACCAGTCTGCCGGTCGCATAGTAGTCCAGGAAAAACATGGGAGTACCGAAATTGCATATCAGATCGTTCACACACATAGCCACCAGATCTATACCCACACTTTCGAGCTTTCCACTTTCGATCGCCAGCTTCAACTTGGTGCCCACTCCGTCGGTGGCAGACAGGAGAACTGGCTCTCTGTAACCAGTCGGCATGGCATACGCTCCGGCGAATGAGCCGATTCCTCCTATCACATTTCCATCAAATGTGGATTGAACATCTTTTTTGATCTTTTCGATGAATTCATTCCCGGCATCGATATCGACTCCGGCATCTTTGTAGCTTATCTTTTCCATTATCTTTCACTCTTTTCACATGGAGGTATGATCTTTTTCAGGATTCTGAGCAAAATACATGATCCCGAAAACCCTCCTATCAACAGCAGTATCATCAGTGCCAGCTGCACAATAAAAGCTATCTGCACCTGGCCACCTCCAGCCAGCCCCATGACCAGACCCAGCACGATAGCCAATATAAACAACTGCATCCTCTCCGCACACATTCGCATCTATGCAAACTCCCTTTTTTGTCTCATTATAACAAAGCTAAGCGTTGAGCTTCCTGCCAACCTTCTCTTCAACCGAAGATATCTTCTTGCGCAATCTTCCTGTCGGTCCTTTTCTGTAATCTATCTTGATCACACTGTATATCCGCTCACAATCCAGTTGAAGCTCATCATACGCTTTTTCCACTACACCCAAAACCTCCGAAACTGTTTCGCCTTCGACTATCGTGCCCATGGGTGTAAACATATAGGGCAATCCGCTTTTGTCGATCATATCCAGTACTCTTGCCACATAGGGGCTTTTCGACTCCCCCTTGTCGGTAGGAAATATCGCGAACTCTACCAATACGGACACTCTATTCTCCTTGCAAAATGGATCTCTATCATCAAGCAGTCAGGGGGACAAAATCCCACATGCTGCAACCTGGGTCGATACCCACCACTCCCCCGACACTTCTGCCGATGTATCAGCGAATAATAATACACATAGTTATAAAATCAACTTGAAATGGGAAAGAAAAGGGTGGAGATGGCGTGGAAACGGCTGATAGCGGGTATCGCTGCGGGATGGCTGCTGTATGCCGCGGGTCCAACAGATAAAAATATTTCGACCCAAAAAATACAAAAAAGTCCCAAGATAACACATTTGTCAAAAAGCGTAAAAAGAGGAGAGAGATGCTGGAGATACGATCCCTCTTCGTTCAAAATATGGAGAAGTAAAAAGATCTCGAGAAAGAGAGCCAAAAAGATATACACGAAAGCGAAAAGCATGTTTTTGTGTCTGCCCAAAGGTGTTTTCGTCGAAGACGAGCCGCTGCGCATGATAGTAAAAACCATAGACGATACAGTATACGCCCAAAACAAAATAGTGTGTTCGCATCTTGAGAAAGGGTCGAGAAAGTGCAGAGTGCTTGACGACGAGAGCCATATGGAGATCGATGGAAAAATGGGTCTGAAAAACATGAAATTGAATTTTGCAACAATAGATCACTATGCGCTCAGAAAGGTCGTTCTGGGAATGGAAAGCACCTCGATGAAAAAAAGTGTGCCGGGCCAGAGAGTCCAAACCCCGGTAAAGAGAAGAGAGCATTTCGTTTGTTTCGAAGAGATCGATAAAAAGAGCAGGCGCTATATGGGATGCGTCTCATCCAGTCGCAGCTGCTATAGCCGAAAATTGCTGCTGTACGGCTATTACGCTTCCGATCGGGAGACACCTTTGGCTCTGGAGGAGTGCAGAAAATATGTCGAAGAGTGAGAGTGTCTTCGTTATCGGAGCCGGAGCAGCAGGCATGACGGCAGCCATAACAGCAGCCAGATATGGCAGATCGGTCACGATTGCCGAACAGAACGAAAAAGAGGGTAGAAAAATACTCGTCAGTGGCAACGGCAAATGCAATATAGGGAACGCTTTCGTGACCCCAAAACGGTTTCACTGCAGCCAGGAAGGTTTCGTCTCCGAAGTGTTACGAGGATATGACAGCGATGCAACCGTATCGTTCCTGAGATCTCTGGGCATTGAAACAACGCAGGAGAAAGACGGTAGACTCTTTCCTATGGGTCGCCATGCCGCCAGTGTAGTCGATCTCTTTAGGCATGAGTGCGACAGGCTGGGCATAGATATCCTGTATAATTGCGAAATTGTCTCCATATCCAAAAAAAACGGACTTTTCGAACTGATGAGCACAAAAGGATCTCATGATGCCTGCCAGATCATACTTGCAGCAGGATCACCGGCCGCTCCACAGCTTGGAGGCAGTATGAGTGGTATAGATATCGCACGATCAATGGGACACGATATCGTTCCTCTATCTCCTGCCCTCAGCGCTGTTAGATGTCTGGAAAGCTGGCCGGCAAGAGCGGCCGGAGTCAAAATCGCAGCCCGAACGACCCTCAGGGCAAATGGTGCGATAGTCGCCGAACGGGAAGGAGACCTGCTTTTTACGGACTACGGTGTAAGCGGACTTTCCATACTCGATCTGAGCAGGGAGATCTCGCTGCGCCTGAGAGACAAAGAGCAGTGCGTTCTTGAAATAGACCTCATGCCTTCGTACAGCAAAAAAAGACTGACTAATCTGATGAATCGACGCATAGTGCCCGAAAGAGGGGCTCCCCTGAAGTTGTGGCTGGACGGAATCGTGCATCGCAAACTGAGCCCCATTATTCTGAAAAAAAGTGCTGTAGGAG